>JBCCVK010000218.1:0-4776 GCA_039195495.1 Pseudomonadota bacterium | reverse complement strand
GTCTGGAGGAGAAGCCCCGGACTGGCCCGTTTCGTTCTAAAAGGATAGCTCGACCATGGCAAAGCGTGACTTCTACGAGGTGCTTGGGGTCGGTCGCGGCGCCTCTGCCGATGAAATTAAAAAGGCCTACAGATCCAAGGCCAAAGAACTGCATCCCGACCGCAACCACGACAATCCAAACGCTGAAAGCCAGTTCAAAGAAGTGAACGAGGCATATGACGCACTAAAGGATCCTGACAAAAAAGCAGCCTACGACCGATATGGCCATGCGGCTTTCGAAGGCGGCGGCGCGCCCGGCGCCGGCGGCAGGTATGCGGGCGGTGATTTCGCCAGTACCTTCTCCGACGTGTTCGAGGATCTTTTCGGCGATTTCGTGGGCGGCGGCGGCGGACGGGGCGGCGGACGCCAGCGAGCCGCACGCGGCGCGGATTTGCGTTATAATCTACGGGTCACGCTGGAAGAAGCGTTCTCGGGTATTCAGAAAAAGATCAACGTACCCTCCTCGGTCATTTGCGGCAGTTGCAAGGGCACCGGTGCCGAAGGAGGTATCGAGCCGACGACCTGCCCGACTTGTGGAGGCATGGGGAAAATAAGGGCTCAACAGGGCTTTTTCACGGTCGAACGGACCTGCCCGACCTGTTCCGGTATGGGCCAGATCATCAAAAATCCCTGCCGTGCCTGCGGCGGTACCGGTCGGACCCAGAAAGATCGCGCGCTTTCGGTCAACATTCCCGCAGGCGTCGAAACAGGCACCCGGATCCGGCTGGCCAGCGAGGGCGAGGCGGGCGTGCGCGGGGGGCCGCCAGGGGATCTCTACATCTTCATCGAAGTTCGCGAGCATGCGCTTTTCGAACGTGACGGGCAGAATCTGTTTTGTCGTGTACCGGTATCGATGATTTCGGCCGCGATAGGCGGCGAGATCGAGGTGCCTACGATCGATGGTGGTCGCAGTCGAGTGAAAGTTCCGACGGGCAGCCAGTCCGGCAAACAGATGCGCTTGCGCGGCAAGGGGATGCCGGCGATCCGAAGCGCCGGTATCGGCGACATGTTCATCGAGCTGATGGTCGAAACCCCCGTGAATCTGACCGCGCGGCAAAAAGAATTACTGCGGGAATTCGAGCAACTGTCCAAAGACAACCACCCAGGCACGTCCGATTTCTTTGGCAGGGTGAAAAACTTCTGGGACAGCATGAAAGGCTGATTAACCTTTCTTTCATCCCTCTGGCGGCAGGGTCGGTTCATGCCCCGCCCCCCCTCTTTTCCCGAATCCCTCTCGACGTTGTTCGAGGCGGATGAAACGCCGGTGCCGCCCGATGGAAAGCCCCCATCCTATCTGCGCGATCATCGCAAACGGCTGCGCAGACGCTTCATGGACGGCGGGGCGGACGCCCTGCCCGATTATGAACTGCTGGAGTTGATTCTGTTCCGGGCAATCCCCAGGCAGGACGTAAAACCCCTCGCCCGGTCGTTGATCGAAACATTCGGCGATTTCAACCGCGTGCTCTCCGCTCCGGTTTCCCGTTTATCCGGGGTCAAGGGGGTCGGCGATGCGGTGGTGATCGAATTGAAGCTGATCGAAGCGGCCGCTCAGCGCCTTGCCCGCTCCCGCATCATCCGCCGTCCAGTGATCTCCAGTTGGGATGCGCTGATCGCCTATTGTCATGCCACCATGGCCCATCGTGAAACCGAACAGTTCCGGGTTCTCTATCTGGACACCAAGAACATCCTGATCGCGGACGAGGTTCAGGCAACCGGCACCGTGGACCACGTGCCCGTCTACCCGCGTGAAATCGCCAAACGCTGCCTGGAATTCAACGCTTCGGCCTTGATCCTGGTCCATAATCACCCTTCGGGAGATCCCACCCCGTCCAGCGCTGACATCGCCATGACCCAGCGTATTCAAGACGTATTGGAAAGACTGGACATCATTTTGCACGATCATCTGATCATCGGCAAATCCACCGAGCTCAGCTTCCGCAGCGAAGGGCTGATATGAACATCGCCGCGACCTTACACCAGTCGACCGTGGCAATGCTTGAACTTCTTACCCGATCCGCAGGGGCATGGATCGTTGCGGCCGGGCTTGCCCCAAGTCGACGGATCGGCCGCATCGAACCCTGCGGTGGCCGATGCCGCAGTTTCTTCCGCGCGCGCGGGTTCGACATTGCCGGCGACGGCCAGTTGCCGGTGTTGCTGCAAAAGCTGTGCCATCATCTGCTTTTGCTCTTCTTCGGTCAGCGGCCGGATTCTGGACAGTTGTTCGGTCACATGCGCCCGCAGACCATCTAGCAACCCCTCGAACAGTTGAAAGCTTTCGGTCTTGTATTCATTCAAGGGATCGCGCTGCGCATATCCCCGGAATCCCACGACCGAACGCAGATGCTCCAGCGTGATCAGATGCTCGCGCCACTTGCCGTCGATCGTCTGCAACAGCAGTTGCTTTTCGATATTGCGCATCGTTTCCTCACCGAAAGCCGCGGTCTTGGCAGCCATGAAGTCGTCAGACGCCTGGTACAGCCTTTCCCGGATTTCAGTGTCGTCGACACCTTCCTCCTGGCCCCAGTCGACGATCTCGGCTTCGACGCCCAGCTTGGCCAGTACAACGGCCTGAAGACCCTCGGTATCCCACTGATCGGCATAGGATTTAGCTGGAACATGTTGATCAACCAGATCATCGATCAGCTGATGCCGCATGTCCCTGATCACGTCCGAGACATCTTCGGCCCGCATGATTTCCAAGCGCTGCGAAAAAATCGCCTTTCGCTGATCGTTCATCACATCATCGAATTTCAGCAATTGCTTGCGGATTTCGAAATTGCGGGCCTCGACCTTGGCCTGCGCCCGCTCCAGCGACTTGTTGACCCAAGGGTGAACGATCGCCTCGCCTTCTTTCATGCCCAGCTTGGACAGAACGTTATCCAAACGTTCCGAGCCGAAGATCCGCATCAGATCATCCTCCAGGCTCAGAAAAAAACTCGACCGTCCCGGATCACCCTGGCGGCCCGACCGGCCGCGCAGCTGATTGTCGATACGACGGCTTTCATGCCGCTCCGTGGCCAGAACGAACAGACCGCCGGCCTCGATCACCTCCGCCTTCTCATTTGCAACCTCCGCCTCGGTCTTGGCGCGCAGCGCGCCGGGGTCGGTGGCCAGTGCTTCCTGCACCTTCATCTCGACATTACCGCCCAACTGAATGTCGGTGCCGCGGCCCGCCATGTTGGTGGCGATGGTCACCGCGCCCAGACGCCCCGCTTCGGCGACGATCTTGGCTTCCTTTTCATGTTGGCGTGCGTTCAGAACGTTGTGCGCGATGCCTTCGGTGGTCAGCAATTGCGATAAAAATTCCGATTTTTCGATCGACGTCGTTCCCACCAGAATCGGCTGACCCTTCCCATGAGCCTCCTTGATCGTCTGAACGATGGCGTCATATTTTTCGCGCGCCGTGCGATAGACTTGATCATGCTCATCCATACGTGCGACAGGGCGGTTCGTGGGCACTTCGACGACGCCAAGCCCGTAGATCTCGGCGAACTCCTCGGCCTCGGTCAATGCGGTCCCGGTCATTCCCGCCAGCTTGTCGTAAAGACGAAAATAATTCTGGAAGGTGACCGAGGCCAACGTTACGTTTTCCGGCTGAATCTGCACGCCTTCCTTCGCCTCGATGGCTTGATGCAAGCCATCGGACAAACGGCGACCCGGCATCATCCGCCCGGTAAATTCATCGATCAAAACGACTTGCCCATCGCGTATGATGTAATCCTTGTCCTTCTGAAACAGCTTGTGCGCGCGCAGGGCCTGCGTGACATGATGGACGATGGTGGTCGACTCGGGATCGTAAAGCGATTGCTCCTGCGGCAGAATCTCGGCCTTGCGCAGTGCGCGCTCGATGAACTCGTTTCCTTCGTCGGTATAGGTCACGTTGCGGGTTTTTTCGTCCAGCGTGAAGTGACTGCCCTCGACCTCCGGCACCAGCGCATTGACGGATATATAAAGATCGCTGCGATCCTGGGCCGGACCCGAGATGATCAAAGGTGTCCGCGCCTCGTCGATCAAGATCGAATCGACTTCGTCCACGATCGCGAAATCGTGCGCACGCTGGAACATTTCGTCCAGCGACGCCTTCATGTTATCACGCAAATAGTCGAAGCCCAGTTCATTGTTGGTGGCATAGGTGATGTCGGCGCCATAGGCGGATTTCTTGTCCTCAGGCGACTGGTCGGGGTAAATCACGCCGGTGGTCATTCCCAGCGCGGCATAGACCTTGCCCATCCATTCCGCATCCCGTTTGGCCAGGTAGTCATTGACCGTGACGATATGCACGCCCCTGCCCTTCAATGCGTTCAAATAGGCCGGGAAGGTCGCGACAAGCGTCTTGCCTTCACCGGTTTTCATCTCGGCGATGTTGCCTTGATGCAAGAAAATACCGCCCATCAACTGCACGTCGAAGGCACGCAGGCCCAGTGCCCGTCTGGCCGCCTCGCGGCAATTGGCGAAAGCCTCGATCAGAAGATCATCCAGACTTTCGCCTTCGGCATGGCGTTTCTTGAACTGCTCGGTCCTTTCGATCAGATCCTGATCGGACAATGCCTCGAATTCAGGCTCCAGCGCATTGATCTTCTCGACAATCGGACGAGTGGCCTTGACCTTGCGGTCGTTCGGTGTGCCGAAGATCCTTTTGGCGATCGTCCCAAATCCAAGCATATTTCCGTCCGCTTTCTCAATTGCCCGATCGTGACTCCGGCGCTGCGACCGGGGTATGTATCAACGCACCTTGCT
>JBCCVK010000217.1:0-4806 GCA_039195495.1 Pseudomonadota bacterium | reverse complement strand
CGGACGGACCCAACATGCTGCCCCTGGCGCAGATGGACCGGCTGGTCGAAACCCTGATGGCTTTCGACAGGCTGGCAAAGACGGACACGATGCGGATCTAAGGGCTGGAAGCTGTCGATGATCAAACCACGCGTCAACGTTACCCCGAACACCTGGGCCTTCCTGCGCGACCCGATGATCAGACCGACGGGTTTTCGCGAATACGATGCGCGCTGGAAATATCCCGAGGAGATCAATTTGCCCGGCGTCACCGCGCTGGGATTGGGCCTTGGCACCCAGATGCACGAGGTCGGCATCGCCCCCGTCATCGCGGTGGGCAACGATTACCGGGACTATTCCCTGACGATCAAAAACGCGCTGATTCTAGGGCTGATGCAAGCCGGCGTTCATGTCAAGGACATTGGCGTCGCCCTGAGTCCCATGGCTTATTTCAGCCAATTTCATCTGGATGCGCCGGCCGTCGCCATGGTGACCGCTTCGCACAATCCCAATGGCTGGACGGGGGTCAAAATGGGTTTTCAACGCCCGCTGACGCACGGACCGCGGGAAATGGCGCGGCTGCGCGACCTCGTCCTGAACGGCGAGGGGGTCGCCCGCGGCGGCGGCCGGGTCGAGAGGGTCGACGGCGTGATGGAAGCCTATATCGACGATATCTGCGGCGACTTCAGGATGACGCGTCCGCTCAAGGTCGTGTGCGCCACCGGCAATGGCACCGCTTCCGCCTTCGCGCCCGAGATTCTCGGCCGGATCGGGGTCGAGATCGTGCCGTCGCACAATACGTTGAACTACGCCTTTCCGCACTACAATCCGAACCCGGAGGCGATGGAGATGCTGCACGACATGGCGGCTTCGGTCAGGGCCTCGGGCGCCGACCTCGCCTTGGGCTTCGACGGCGACGGGGACCGCTGCGGCGTCGTGGACGACGAGGGCGAGGAGATCTTCGCGGACAAGGTGGGTGTCATAATGGCGCGCGACCTCGCCGCGCTCTATCCCGGCGCGACCTTCGTCGCGGACGTGAAATCCACCGGACTTTTCGCGAGCGATCCGGTCCTCAAGGCCGCCGGCATAAAGGTCGATTATTGGAAAACGGGCCATAGCCACATGAAACGCAGGGTGCGTGAGCTGGGCGCGCTGGCGGGTTTCGAGAAGTCGGGGCATTATTTCCTGGCCGACCCGATCGGGCGGGGATACGACTGTGCCATGCGCATGGCGGTCGAGCTTTGCAAACTGCTGGACCGCAATCCCGAACAGTCGATGTCCGACCTGCGGCGCGCCCTGCCGCGCACCTGGTCGACGCCGACGATGTCGCCCCATGCGGCCGATACCGAAAAGTACCGGATCGTGAACCGGATCGTCGAAAGGCTGACCGCGAAATGCGCGGCCGGAGAGAGGATCGCGGGGCGTTCCATCGTCGATGTCGTCACGGTGAACGGAGCGCGCGTGATCCTGGACAATGGCGGCTGGGGCCTGGTGCGCGCCTCCTCCAACACGCCCAACCTGGTCGTCGTCTGTGAAAGCCCCGCAAGCGAGGAGGAGATGCGGGCGATTTTCACGGATATCGACGCCGTGATCCGGACCGAACCCGGGGTTGGCGATTATGATCAAACCATCTGAGGAAAACCATGCCCGCGACGCTTCCCCCGTGTTTCCCATGTTGACGAAACGCGAAAACGGATATACACGCTCTCGACTTCGCAACGACACGCCCTGCCCGGGTCCGTCCGCCTTCGAACGCGCGCGCCTTGATCTTCGATCGGGAACGGGTCGTTGTGCATTGACACATCTTTCGTATTTCAATATATGAAATGGGGAATTAGGCGATTGCGATCGGTAGTGCTCCACTCATGACCGGCCATGCCGTCGTGAACTGACGTGGAGCTTAAGTCTGAGCGGGGGCTCAAGATGAGAAAGGGCAGGTCGCCGGCGGCGTCTGTTCCTTATCTCGATGCACGAGGAAAACGTGATGCCACTGTATCAAGTTTCTGGGTTCCAGTTGAATATGCGGCAAGCGCTGGACCCCTTCACCGGTGAGCCACTCTTTGATGAAAACGGGCAGCCCGTGCTCGTCCGGGATGTCTACGACAATCCGACGGACGACCCGGTCGACCCCGACGATCCGACGGATCCCGGCTTCTACTATGGCGGGGGTGGAAATATCACCCAAGTCACCTTCAACGATGACGGCACGCAGCTGAACAATTCCACCGAAGTCGCGCAGAACTTGATCGGCGAAGACATCGGTTTCGCCCAGTCCGTCATCATCGGGGGGGTGGAATATCCTCTGGTGGAGGTCCGCACGGTCGAGGTCTCGTTCCGGGTGCCGATGCCCTCGGACGATGGGGGGATCCCGGGCGATCTGTCCACCTATCAGCTGTTTCCGCTGATCGAGACGATGGTGCTGGTGACGGTGGACGATCCCGACGCTCCGGACAGCGGCGATCACACCATTCTCATCCCGCTGAACGGCACGCAATTCACCCCCGATCAGCAACCTGTCGTCACCGACCTGAACTTCGTCGATGCCTTCGGACAGGGGGGAACGCCCTACGATCAACTGCACGACATGTCCATCGTTTCCGACGGAAACGATGGTTTCTATCAATCCGTCGGCTACGAGTTGCAGCGCGACGGCATGGGCGACATCGACCCGAACGCGGTCTACACGGCGACGCTGACCGCGGATATCCGGGATCCGAACGCCGCGCCGGCCAGTCCCGAGAACCAGTTCCTGAACGGCGGCGAAACAGACGTCACCTTCACGATCGACGACGAGGTTTACGATGTGACCGACGCGGCGATCGTTCTCGTCGATTTCACCGACGGCGCGGGTGTCGCGCATCAGGAATACATGGTGTTGGTGGATCTGCAGCAGGGCGTCGGACCCGGGGCCGTGCAGACGGAATATCTGGTGCCGTTTCTGAGCAATCCGGACGACCTCACGGATGTCGATCCAAGCGTCTTCAACACGAATTTCACCGCCGGATCCACCATTCAGGCCATCGATGAAAATCCCGCCGACCCGCCGGAGGATTTGAACAACATCGCCTATCGGATGTTCGCCTTCGACGCGGACGAACCGGAGGTGCCCGTCACGGAACAGCCCCTGCCGCAGTTCACCTATGCCGCGGATGCGTTCCTTCTGGCCAGAACCGACGAGGGTGCGGTCGATCCCGCGGCCACGTATGACGAGATCAATCAATTCGCGATCGAGTTCATCGACAACGATACCACCGCCGATGGCGGCGTCGTCGAGCCGACCGACGCGACGGGCGGCCAGTTCATCCGCTTCGTGAACCATCCCACCATTCCCGAGGGCACGACGATTCCGTTCGCGAACTTCGCGACGGACACCAGCAGCGCCGCGCAGATGGAGGTCGAATTCACCAACCCCGACGGCGCGGTCGTGACCGAGACCATGTTGGTGGTCGACATCTTCGTCGACGATTTGGGCGAGTCCGTCGAAGTTCTGGTGCCGCCTCTGGGATCGCAGATGGATTACGGCGCCCAGGTGAACGCCGTAAGCCCGCTGGACGGCGCCAACCTGGAGACCGGCGATTACCTGGACTACGCCACGCCGATCAGCGCCCCGGTTCCGGAACCCTATCAGTTCGATGCACAGGATGCCGATCTGTACGAGCAGGCGCAGGAATCGCCCCCGGACACCGAAGGGGCGCTCGACACGCTCGACTGGGCGGCCACGGGCTATATCATCCCGCAGGAACAGCAACTGGACGGCAGCGGGGAACCCGTTCTGGACGGTTCCGGCAATCCCATCTGGATCGACGGCGCCCTTACCGTTCCCTCCGGCGATATCCAGATCGCCTTCGACGTGATCACGGACGGCGCGGTGGACGGCTCGCAGATTCATTTCGGCAACGGCGGCATCGGCGTGTCGGAGTCCGTCTCGAGCATATGGATCAACGGGGTCGAATACCCGACGAATGATCCCGCCGTCTCGATCACCCTTGGACTGACGTCCTTTCATAATCCGTCTCTGAACGCGCCGAAGGGCGAGGACGGAGAATACGAGGATCAATTCGTCTCGGACACGATCGAAGAGCCGATGATCCGCGTCGAGATCGAAGGATACTATGAATCGGGGCAGGATCTGGCGATTCAGATCCCGATGCAGGGATCGCAATTCGATATCGACAGCGAGTTCGTTGGCCAGCTCCCGGTTGGCGGGAATTTCGTGGGTGACGAAGGCATCGCCGATGAGTTGTTCGGGCCGCTGAACGTGGGCGATCACTACGGCCCCGGGGGGCCGCCGGGGGCCGACCCCCTGCCCGTCAATTTCGATCTCTTCTCCCAGCAGATCGGGGATCTGGCGCCCGAAGGCGGCGTGGCGCCCGAAAACGACTATCCGGACGGGGCGAACTGGGTGGCGGAGGGCCACCTTTACAACGCCGATCCATCGGCCGTCTACGACTCGGCCGACACGGTGCGCGTCTTCTTCCAGGACGATGACGGCAATCTCGAAGGCGATGGGAACACGGATCTCACCCTGCCGCAAATCGTCACCTACAATGGCGAAAGCAATGCGCTTCAGGACGGTGTGCTGGTCGAAGTCACTTTCAGAAATCCCAGCCTCTGGGAAGAAAGCGGCAACATCGCCTCCTATAGCGGCACCTACGCGACCGAAACCATGGTCTTGCTGACCGTTCCGACCGAAGGCGGCGTCGCCAACCAGGAGATCCTGATCCCGCTGAACGGCTGGGACGATCAGGTGGCCGGATCGCAGTTCGGGCACGGGTCGATGATCGAATCGATATCCGTCATCGAAGCGGCCCCGGACGATCCCGTCAT
>JBCCVK010000216.1:0-4830 GCA_039195495.1 Pseudomonadota bacterium | reverse complement strand
TTTGCAGGTTTTGGAAAAGGCGTTGAAATTGCATCATCTACCCTATTGCGGGAATCCGGCTTAAATTATCTGAATGGTCCGGGCTTAACTTGTAGGAAAACCGAGTCAGTAGGCGTATAATGAGTTGACTTGGGTCTGTTTGAGAAACTTCGAGTTGAAATTACAGAATGTGAATGTAACGGCCCTCCGAATAAAGAAAAGACTATGAGACTTGGTTAACGCATATACCAATATAATCTCTACTAACGAATCCTGAATTTCTGATACTTATCTTCAATTATCGCTTCAATGTCAACCGACGTGATCCGCTGCCCTTTGTGTTCGCATTTATAAGCTAGATCATTTTCGGATCGATCGTGTTGATATGCAAAGTTTATGAAGTGGTTTTCGCCTGTGATTGGTCTGCCCGCGTCGAGCGCCGTGAGGATCGCGATGTCCGGTGGATCGCGTATTCGTTTCGGAACTTTCGAAGGATGGATTTGATCTTGGCGAAGTTCTGCGCGATGGGTTTGAAGCCGGGTGAGTAGGGCGGGAGGACCGACATGGATTGCTCCGGCGCCCTCGATGGCAGTTCGGGTCCCGCCGAGGTCGTGCGCCGTGGATCGTCGAGCATTGCAATGCCGCCTTCGCGCACCATCGGTGCCGGAATGATTTCAGCATGGGCCGTGAACATCCCGCCATCCATCGCGCCGTCGCCGCCGACCACGTGGGGGCTGGCCACACAGCTCGGCGATCCGATCCGGTGCGCGGGCGACACGCTGACCGCCAATGGAGGCATCCACCACGCAAGCCAGACATTCCCGGTCAGAGCACAGGCGCGGCGTCGGTTATACCCGTCGATCTTCGTCGCCCGGTTCATGGCATTCCTCCTCGAACCGGGGCTTAGAACCATCCACGCGCTCAGTTGAACGCATGGCGTTCGCTTGCTGCCATTCCAGGCATCTCTTTCGGTGTCGCCACGGCCATCATTTGTTCGCCCCGCATCTTCTCAAGCTTGGCAGGCGCCGCGTCTCCAGCGTCTTCAACCGACGCGGGTCAGATACCTCCATGCCCCCGTGCCTGGAACCGCCGTTTATGCAAGGTCGCATTACCGATCCCGTTCCGCGCCGCAATCGATCCGCTGGATCGATTGCCGAACGCTTGAACGCCGGCACAACGCCTTCGCGACAGGTCCAGCCTGATGCTCTTTCAGGCGGCAAATGATCCGTGCTTGCGTGAACGTGCTTCGCTTCATCCAATTCTCCTTCTCTCGCGCGCGGGATCATTGCGTGGAAAATTCCAGCTCAGAACGGTCCAGTATTCGGAAAGCGGATCAAACACGGAGGCTCAAGCAGTCCTGGTGCAATATGATCGTATTCGAACTGGTGAGAAATGGACAGGTTCCGTCGCCTAACAGTGGCCTGAAACGGTGCTCGGCCTTACCGCATTCGTTAAAGATAATTCATCAAGCGAAGTATTCTGCGGCAGGTTCGCCGATCGAGAGTGACGCGTGGTTGTTTGTCCGATGACCTCAGGGTTTGACAAGCATTGGGAATTTCCCTGGGCGCTTAGTGGGATGGCAAGGCGCCCGTTTCTATCAATCTTCGCTATTGAATGTGGCCATGACGATGCATCCAATTTATGCGTTGATCGACACGGATGCTCGACCTGCCAATTCGACGCCACGCAGTGAATGACCGCCTCTCATACGCGGCGAAAACGCGACGTTGGGTTTTCCCGGGCGCCTGCCCGTCATCCCGCGCAAAGCAGGAGATCGGATCAAGACCGGTCGCCGCGATGCCCTGATCTGGCAAGGCCGCGATGGGCCGGAGAGCCGACGCCGATCTGGACACCGGATGAAGGACAGCAGGCCATGCGGGATCTGACCCGTATGCGCAAACGGGCGACGGCTGGCCGAACCGCGCAGGTTTCCCTTTCCGCATCGGCGGCGTGCCTTCGAAGAACTGAAGCGGGCCATCGACAGATCGACACCCATGTCTCCGCATTGAACGGAAGGACCATCGCGGACACGGGTACCGGGGCGGCATTTCGCGCCGGTTGTCGATGCGATGCGCGCCTTGCGCGGTGTGAACACCACGATCGCGGCAACGGTGGTGGCCGGGCCCTTACCGGATGCGTCATTACGGCAAAGGCGAACAGGCTTCGTTTCGGCATCGTATCTGCTCCGGTTTTTCGTTCACTCTTTCGCGGCTTTCACGCGTTCGGTCGCCAAGGCAGGCAGATTCTCGTTGCCCAATTGGGCCCGGAGATTGGCGCGCATGAAGGTGATCTTCCAGCCATCCTCGGTTCTTGCCAGCCCGTGCTGATAATCCCCGATGAACACCCATATGTCTTCGCCTTCATCGTTCTCCAGGAGATGTGTGGCGTAGATGTTCGAGGTGACTGTGGCGGTGTCGCCCGCGATTGCGACGCTTTCGGAGCCGATCATATGATGGGTGCGATCATAGCCGGGCAGAACGGATTGCCAGGCGCCGACGATCTCGGCCGGCAGCAAGGTCGGAAGCTCCGCGGAGGTCCCGGCCGAGGCGTTGGCATAAGACGTATAATCCAGAACCGCGCCTTCTGGGTGGAATTGGGCGGCTACCTGGTCCCAGTTGCCTTGGTCGGCGAAATAGGCCACGTCGTTGATGGCGTTCAGAATTTGCCGTTCGTCCGAAATCCCGGCGCCAGCGCCGGTGGTGCCTGCCAGCAGCAGGGCGGTGGTCAGATGTGCTTTCATCGGTCTTCCTCCTTTGGGGTCGAGATGTGGCGCGGTCTTGCGCCGGTGCCGGCAATTCGGGGATGCCGGTCGGAAACCTGAACTGAAAAATGTCGCTTCTCGGTTTCCAAAAGCTGTCGTCCTTTTCGACATTCGCGATTTGATGGATTGCGGTGACATGGGCGCGCGCGCCGTGGTCGTTTCACCACCCACGTGGATATCCAACGCGCCGCGCCGATGGTGCGTGGCATCGAAGCCCGGAAGAAGGCCCTTCCGGACTGTCAGGACGTCCACCGGCGCAAGATACGCCGCCGGCCCATCTTCGAAACTCGAGAAGTCGAGATGGAGCGGGTTTGTCGTCATCGCCTCGACGCGCTTCCCGTCGCGGCCGTCCGCGGCGGCAAGGAAGCGCTGAACGGGGTGTCGGGGATGTCCCGGGCATGAAGAACGCTCTCGCTTCGTGGGGAAGGTCTGGCCTTCGATCGAGCCAGACCCGGTTCGGTGCCTGGGGATTAGGCCAACTGACCGCCGGTGGCGTCCAAGTCCATGCCATTGAACGCCGTGGCTGCATCGGAGGCGAGGAACATCACCCCTTCGGCCATTTCATGCGGCTCCATGATACGGGGCGTCACGAAGGCACCCGCCATCCCTTCATAGGTCAGGCCCTGATATTCAAAGCTTTCTTCCAGCATCGGCGTGTCGACGGCCAGCGGTGAGATCGAAGCCACGCGAATATTGTCCTTGGCCAGTTGGGCGCCCGCACGGGTCAGACCCAGAACCGCGTGCTTCGAGGCGTTGTAGTGTGCCGTGTTTGCGAAGCCACGGTGAGCGGCGACCGACGCCATGTTGATGATCACGCCGTTGCCCTGGGCCTTCATCACGGGCACGGCGTATTTCATTCCGTAGAACACGCCAAAGGTGTTCGTTCGCATCATATCCTCGAAGTTGGCGATCTCGATGTCTTCGATCAGCCCAGGCGTCATGAAGAGGCCCGCGTTGTTGAACAGGACGTCGAGTCGCCCGTATGTGGACGTGGCGGTGTCGATGAACCGCTCGACTTGAGCGGGGTCGCGCACATCCGTTTGCGCCCAGGTGACATCGCCGCCGGCGGCGCGGATACCGGTTTCGACCTCGCGGCCGAGCGCATCGCGTCGCGCACCGAAAACGACCCGCGCGCCTTCCATGGCGAAGGCGCGCACGGTGGCGGCACCGATACCGGAATTGCCGCCGGTCACGGCAACGACCTTGCCCACGAAACGTCCATCGGTTTTCACGGATGTCGGTGCGACCCGCGGGTTCATGCTGTTGGCCGACGCGGCCGACGCGGCGAGGGTTGCAGCCGTGGCGACGCCGCCGGTCAGGATAGCGCGGCGGGACGTGGTCATTTCGTCAGACATCGTTTTCTCCTTTACGATATGGGATAAGTGTTCGATGGGGCGAAGATGCGCCCGTGGACCCGCCCTGTGATGCGCGGTTCTTGTCATCGATTATGCGATTCTTGTGTTTTGATCGCGTTGGCGCGTTCCGGCCGGCTGGTAGAGGCGGGGGCATGGCGCCGGAACGTATTTGCGAAGACAAGGCGTCCGGGCGGAAGAACCACCAGCCCGGCCCGATGCCGCCCAGCCTGTGGAGGAATGGATCCCCGTACCATTCCGGACCACGAAGCCAGAGATGCAAGGCCGCATCCTCACCGCCCGCCGTGGTCGATGTCGAGAAATCCGGATTCAGGCATGAAAATTTCTCCGCCGCAAAGGGCGTCAGGCTGTCGCCGCCATTGCCGGGAGCGGCCAGCAACACCCCTGCCTTGATCCGCGGATCGATGTCGCTGATGCTGGTGCGTTCCGGAATGTTCGTATCCGTCAGCCGCGCACCGCGCAGCAGGCCGACGGTCATCCCGCCCAGCGAATGACCCACGGCGGCGATCCGCTTGCGCCGCCGCCGCCGCGACCCTGCCCGAGACGCGGGGCGCGGCGGGGCAGCTCAATGCGTCAACCGACCAGCGCGACCGGCATTGCGGCTTGGCCTGCGCCGGCTACCGTTCGGACGCAGTCCGGTTCTGCGCCTTCGATTTTTTGATGTTCCGCGTCAGAGATCGAAGAGCTTCGTTCAGAGCCCTCATGTCCTCGAGCGAC
>JBCCVK010000215.1:0-4843 GCA_039195495.1 Pseudomonadota bacterium | reverse complement strand
CCGCGATCTGGTGGGCAACGGTCGCCGATCATCTGTCGGGATTCGAAAAACTGGCGTTGTTCTTCGGGGTCGGGGTCGCCACGGGCACGATCGGGATCAATTACAGCCATGAACTGATGCACCAGAAAAACAGATTGGAGCGCTGGCTGGCCGATTTGCTGCTGGCATGCGTTCTCTACAGTCATTTCCGGTCCGAACATCTGCTGATCCACCACCGCTACGTGGCCACGCCGCGCGATCCGGTCACCGCCCGCTTCAATGAAGGATTCTATCGCTTCTTTCTGCGCGTTCTGCGTCAATGCCCGTCCTCGGCGTTCAACGCCGAGAGGGCGCTTCTGGCGCGCAAGAACAGGCCGTGGACCGATATCGGCAATCCGTTCTGGCGTTACTGGGCGCTGGAAGGCGGATTTCTGTGTCTCGCGTTTCTGATCGGAGGATGGTCCGGCGTCGGTCTGTTCGTTTTCCAGGCCGTGGTGGCCATCTGGCAGCTGGAGATGGTGAACTACATCGAACACTATGGCCTGACCCGCAAGCATCTGGGCGCCGGAAAATACGAACGCGTTCTGCCCCGCCACTCCTGGAATGCCGCCCACAGGGTGTCGAACTGGTTGCTGATCAATCTTCAGCGGCATTCCGATCACCACTACAAACCCGACCGCCGCTTTCCATTGCTGCAACATCACAGGGAAGACGATGCGCCGCAATTGCCGCACGGCTATCCCTTGATGACGATCGCCGCGCTGTTTCCGCCGCTGTGGCGGCGCATCATGAATCCCCGGGTGCGCGCGTGGCGGGCGCTGCATTATCCGGAGATCGTCGACTGGAAACCCTATGCCAGGGGCACCAATCCGCTGCCGGGATAGCGCGCGGACCGCAATCGTCCATGCCCCATCGCGGGACGCGCCCGTCCGGGGCCGGGAGCGGACCGGGGACGAGGGTCGAGCATTCGTTCATTCACCTGGACATTTCCGACATCTCGGCCCGGATCTGCTGGCGCAGGACATCGATGGGAACGCTCTTGCCTTCCTTCTTGAAACACCAATACGTCCAGCCATTGCAGCTCGGAGCGCCTTCGAGCTTGGCGCCGACCTGGTGGATGGATCCCTTTACGTCATCCCCGATCAAGGTGCCGTCGGCGCGCACCTTGGCGCGATAACGGCCGTTCATGCTCAGAAGCTCGACGCCGGGCCGCAGCATCCCGCGTTCCACCAACTGGCCGAAGGGCACACGCGGCGCGTCACGCTTCGAGGATGAAACCTCAAGCGACCCGCAATCGAATTTTCGAATGTCGCGAAGGCGCTTCCAGGCGACCGCGCGATACCCCCGCTCGCGTTCGATCCCGATGAAGTCGCGCCCCAGTTTCTTGGCGACGGCGCCGGTGGTCCCGGTTCCAAAAAACGGATCCAGAACGACATCGCCCGGATTGGTGGTGCCGACGAGAATGCGATGCAAAAGGCTTTCGGGTTTTTGCGTCGGATGCGCCTTGCCGCCCTTTTCGTCCTTCAGCCGTTCATGCCCCGTACAGATCGGCAGCAGCCAATCGCTGCGCATCTGAAGTCCTTCGTTCAAGGACTTCAGCGCCTCGTAGTTGAATGTCGGTTTCGAATCTTGCGATCTCGACGCCCAGATCAGCGTTTCATGCGCATTGGTGAATCTCTTGCCGCGGAAGTTCGGCATGGGATTGGATTTGCGCCAAATCACGTCATTGAGCAGCCAGAAGCCGGTATCCTGAAGGGCGGTCCCCAACCGGAAGACGTTGTGGTAGGAGCCGATCACCCAGATCGCCCCGTCGGCCTTGAGCAACCGGCGTGCCGCGCGAAGCCAGTCTCGGCAAAAGGCATCATAAACCGAAAAACTGGAAAACCGATCCCATTCGTCGTCCACCGCATCGACTTTCGAATTATCGGGCCGGTGGAGCGCCCCCTTGAGTTGCAGATTGTAAGGGGGATCGGCGAAGATCAGATCAATCGAGGCTTCCGGAAGGTCTCTCATGACCTCGATGCAATCGCCGGCCAGAATCCGATTGGTCGGCAACGACTTCGCCATTGTCCCGGTTTTCGCCATAATCTGCCTCGCGCCGCGCCTTTTCGCGCTTCGTTCATTGGCGACAAGGATGGGTCAAAGCCGATTCGGGGTCAAATCCTTTTTTGAATCAACGCGTTACGAATAAGCTTGCATCAAGATATTGTGGACCGGACGGAAAGTGCGCCGATGATATGGTGTCACACCCAACGAGGACAGGGCAGAGACATGGCTTTTCGTCGGATAGCCCGCGTTCTTCTCCCATCCGTAACCCGGATATTGTTGCGCCAAATCCACCATCAGCCGGTCGCGCACGACCTTGGCCACGATCGACGCCGCCGCGATGGACAGGGACTTGGCATCGCCACCGACGATCGCCTGCCCCGGACAGGAAAGATCGGGGGGGATATCCCGCCCGTCGATCAGGACCAGATCGGGGGTCGGATCCAACCCCTGTACCGCGCGCCGCATGGCGGTCAGCGCAGCCCGCCGAATGTTCCAGGCTTCGATCTCTTCCACGCTGCAATGGGCGACCGAGATCTTGGCGCATCGCGAGAGAGCCGCGAACAAGATGTCACGCCGTTTGCGGCCAAGCCTCTTGGAGTCGTTCAGACCGGACGGGATATCCCGCCCGTCCAGCCACACGGCCGCCGCCGTAACGGGCCCCGCAATCGGTCCGCGCCCGACCTCATCCACACCGACCACCATGCGCGCGCCATCGTCATGGGCCCGTCGTTCGAAGGAAAAGTCCGGCGCGGATTTCGACATATCCCGCATCTGCCGGATGCACGGGGCGCGGGCAAGAAAAAAGCACTATGCGCCGTCGGGCACGACGCGCCACCTGTCCGCCGAGAGGAGCAGTTTCCGGCGCGCAAGACCGCCGGCCGGATGGAGGACGAAATGGAGCATGTTGCGGACTGGCTGAATATCGATTCCCGCTCTGGAGCCAACGCCGCGCGTGCCGGCATCGTGGGCCGCAACGCGTCAGAACCCGCGGGCATTTGCTCACGAAAGATCCAGCGCTCATCCGGATGCCAATCGTTGCGCAATGAATGCGCGGGGCCATCGTCAGTTCCGTGCAAACGGCCTCGCTCGGGGCAGCTATCGGACAAGGGGCGCCGGGCGCTTCATATCGCTTCGAAAAGCCCAGGCTCGCGATCAATTAGCCCTGTCTGTACGATGTCGCCGTTGTTCCTGAGCGCATCGTCGATTACCCAAGACGAGACATGGAAGTAATCCGCCGCGTTTTCGATATCGCGCCCGGTCCAATCCCGCCCGCTCGGCTTTCGCGCGCGTATCAGCTCGATGGGTGCGAGGAATGCTTGCCCGAAAGAGCGCTGAAATTGCTGGCACCACGAATTGGTGTCGAGCACCGGTCGGAACCGTCCATCACCGAACGCCAAATAATCGCCGACGAGGCGAGTCACCTCGAAGCGCGCACCAGGAGCGTTGTTCTTGCGGACGGCCATACGGATCTCTGTGCCGTCGTCCCATCCCGCGGCTTGCTCAAGCGTACTCGTTTCAAAGAGATCGTGCCGATGCCCGAAGAGCGCAGACAACGTATCGGGGTCGACCGGTCCGGTGAGGCCGAGTTCATGGCGAAGCCTCGCAGCCATTTCCGAGGCGGGGCGCCAGGCACGCGTCGCAACTCCGGAGATATCCGCCCGCGTTTCGTTGGCGAGGGCTTCTATGCGTTCGACGTCAATCTTCGCGGTTGCCGTCCATGCGGCATCGCGTAACGCTATTGCCTCCTCGGGGCGCGCATGCGCCGACAGCAACTCGTCGGCGGCGGCATCGCCAAGCTCCACGACAGCGTGATCCCAAGCGCGTACATCCCCTTCGGATGCTTCATCCACCCCTTAGCCGAGTTTCGCCTCGAGACGACGGTAGGCGGCCGTTTCAGGCTCCGAGAGTTCGACGAGGAAGTCTTCCCACGCCCCGATCAACGGATCGCTCGGCGACAGGTCGCTAAGGCGCCTGACGACCAGGTCGACGAAGCGATGGACCGCGCCAGTGAAGTCGTCAAGCGGGATGAAGTGCGGCCGTCGGTATCCGATGAAGCGGACATCTGCATATCTGTCCTCCTCGAAGGAGCGATCATTGATCCGCACCATCACGCCGTCGCTGGCGATGATGAGCTTCGGCCAGGTGTATCCACCGCCCGCGGAGGCCATGTTGTGGGCGAGGAGCCAGCCTATGCTTGCGGACCCGCTCATGCCTGAACCGCTCCGGGTTTTGCCGTTGGCTCCAACTCTTGAGTAGTATGGAGCATCATGAGCAAGACAACGAATAAGTATTCACCAGAAGTGCGCGAGCGTGCTGTGCGGATGGTATTGGATGGCGCAGGGCAGCATGAAAGCCGTTGGTCGGCAATCGTATCAATTTCATCGAAGATTGGCTGCGCACCGCAAACGCTGAACGAATGGGTCAAGAAGGTCGAGGTCGACACAGGCCAACGCAGCGGTATCACGACCGAGCAGGCAGAGAAGATGAAGGCTCTGGAACGCGAAGTGCGCGAGTTGAAGCAGGCCAACGAGATCCTTCGCAAAGCGTCCGCATATTTTGCCCAGGCGGAGCTCGACCGCCCCTTCAAACGATGATCCAGTTCATTGAAGATCACCGGGGTGATCATGGGGTCGAGCCGATCTGCCGAGTTTTGCCGATTGCCCCTGCCACATTCTATGATCAGTTGGCAAATCGCGCAGACCCGTCACGCCTTTCGGGTCGCGCCAGGCGTGACGAAGAACTGAAGCCCGAGGTCGAGCGTGTCTTTGAGGAAAACCTGAGCGTCTATGGCGTGCGGAAAGTCTGGCATCAAATG
>JBCCVK010000214.1:0-4855 GCA_039195495.1 Pseudomonadota bacterium | reverse complement strand
GCGATGACGGTGACGAACAGAACGATTTTCAAAAAGGACCAAAGCATCGGGAAACGTCCTTCAATTCCGATCCGCAACGCCGGAAAGCGTGGCGAATGCCTCGAGCGCGTCGCGGCGCGCGGTGGTGCGGGCGATCCAGTCGGACATCGGCGCGAGACCTTCGGGCGGCAGGGTTTCAAGTATTTCGATCGCTTCGCTCAACCGTCCATCGCGCACGGCCTCCTCGGCGCGTGACAGAATGGCATCGGGATCGTCGCCCGCGCGCGCCTCGAGGGACCGAGCGCCGGTCTGAACACGCAGGAAAGCCATGAAGCGGTCCATCGCACCGTCGCCTGCCGTCACCTTGATGGACGCGATCAGGGCCGATCGCGCGGCGTTGGCGAAACCGCTCTGCAGATCGGCCAGGCTTGGCACGCCCGTCTCGGCCCAATCGGCCAGCGCGGGCGGAGCCTCGCGCTCGAGGGCCGACAGTTCCCTGGAAAAAGGCTGGCCGGTGTCCAGCACGGTGCCGAGCGCGTTCAGCGTGGCCGCATCCCTGGCCCGCGCGATGGCCGCCTCCGTCTCGGCACCCAGTCGCTCGGTGGCGGCAAGACGGTCGGTGAACTGGTCGTTCAGCGTCTGGAACTGATCCGAAAGCGTGTCGATCCTATCGCGCAGCGCCTCCAGACGCCGTTCGAAAGCGGCCACCGCAGCCGCAACCTCGGCCCCGGTATCGGTGATGGGGCGCCGTTCGATGGCGCCGACGCGATCGGACAGGGAAGAGAGATCGCCGGTAGCGGCGCCGAGCCGCGCATCGAGAAGGTCCGATCGTGCCGTGGCGTCATCGAGATGGGCGAGGCTGTCTTCGATACGCGCCGACAACTGCGCGCGCGCGTCGGCGGCCTCGGCCATCGCCGCGTCGATTCGGCTTTCGAGCGCGGTCAGCGGCGCCTCGACATCCGTGCCGAACCACCCCCCGGGCGCCACCTGAGCCAGGCCGAACCCCAATCCGGCGGCGATGACGCCGCCCAGAACGACGCCCGTGAAACCGGTCCGTTTCTCGATCACCTGCACCGGCCCGTCCGCGATCGGAGACGGCGGCGCGTCCGGCGCCTCCTCCTCCGGGGGCGGGGCGGCGGGAATTTCCGGCTCAGCCGCGACGACCCGATCAGGCGTGACGACCGGCTCAGAATAGATTTCCGCGGGGATCGGTTCCGGTTCGGGCGGATGCGTGCCGGCACGGACGGATGACTCCTTTCCGGCGCCGGTTGTTTCTCTTGCGACCACTTTTTGCGTTCCTTCGCAGCTTGTGGGACCTGACCGGGTACGCGGGCCGCCAGGCGCCGATGTACCTTGACGCAATATACCGCTTCAAGATGACGAGGCCCGGATCAATTCCCGAACCACGACGTTCAACATAAAGGTTGCATCGGGCTGCGCAACGGCCACGACGGCGCAAAAGGCATCGGATCGTATCTCATCCATCGCCGCCGCGCTGATGCAGACTATGCGGGCCTTGGGCGCCTTTGGCACCTGACCTTGAAAAATCGCTGCCGAACGGGGGGAAAAGAGCGGCACGACAACGGGAACGTCCGCGGAGATCGTTCGCCGCGCCAGATCGCTCAAGCGATGTTCTATCTGCGAATAAACGATTGATCTCGAAGCATTTAGACCGTTTTTTTGCAGCGTTTCGACTATGTCGCCGCGCGTGTGGAGACCTGCGGCATGCAGAAGCGGCCCCGATGGGGCGTCACGAAGAATCCGGTTGATCAGCTCCTCGGACGTTCCGAATGCGGAAATCGCCTTGAATCCCATCTCGCGGGCCGCCTGCATCGTTTTGCCGCCGACGCAATAGGCGACGCGGCCGGCGGCCTTGAGATGAGCGGTATAGGCCCATACACCATGAACCGAGGTGAATATCAGCGTTTCGCCTTCGCTGTCGGGCGGCTCCGTCTCATATTCGATTCGTTGAAGCGGTGAGATGACGACCGGCAGATCGCGGTCGAGGGCGCTGCGGCAGAGGCGGGCAAATTCCTCGGACTGCGCTTGCGGCCGGGTCATCAGCAATGTGGCCAGGCTGCCCATTTGCTCGTCTCGGGATTGTTTCGCCGTCTTTCAGGTGTTATCTGCCGGTCCCGGAAGAGGCAACCGGAACCCTATGACGCCGTCTCTTACAGTTCTCGGGATCGAAAGCAGTTGCGATGACACCGCGGCGGCCGTGGTGCGGCGCAAGGGCGGATGTCGGGAGATCCTGTCGTCGGTGGTGATTGGCCAGAACCCGTTGCATGCGCCCTTCGGCGGCGTCGTCCCCGAGATCGCCGCCCGCGCCCATGTCGAAAAACTGGACTTGGCCGTGGAGGAGGCTCTGCGACAAACGGGTCTGACACTTCGTGACATTGACGCGATCGCGGTCACCTCCGGTCCCGGGCTGATCGGTGGGGTGGTCGCGGGCGTGATGCTGGCCCGCGGCCTGGCCGCGGGTTCGGGTCTGCCCTTGATCGGTGTAAACCATCTGGCGGGACACGCGCTGACCCCCCGGCTGACCGATGGGATGGCTTTTCCCTACCTGATGCTGCTGGTTTCCGGCGGACATTGCCAGTTCCTGCTTGTCGAAGGGGTCGACCGGTTTCAACGATTGGGCGGCACGATCGACGATGCCCCCGGAGAAGCCTTCGACAAGACCGCGAAGGTCCTCGGGTTATCGCAACCGGGTGGTCCGGCCGTTGAGGCCGAAGCCGCGGGTGGCGATCGCAAGGCATTCGCTCTACCGCGTCCGCTGCTGAACCGCCCCGGATGCGACATGTCCTTTTCCGGGCTGAAAACCGCCGTCCTGCGTGCGCGGGACGAGGCCGTCACGATATATGGCGGACTGCCTGCCCGGATGCGCCGCGATCTTTGCGCGTCGTTTCAGCAAGCGGTGGCAGAGGTATTTGCCGAAAAGACCCGCCGCGCCCTGATCGAGGCGACGCGCCGGTTAGGCGGGATCTCCGGTCTGGCGGTTGCCGGGGGCGTGGCGGCGAATGCCGGGATTCGAACGGCCCTGGCGCGGCTGGCGCGGGAAACGGATACGGTTTTCGTTGCACCGCCGCTGAAGCTGTGTACCGATAATGGTGCAATGATTGCCTGGGCGGGGATCGAACGGCTGATCGAAGGGCGCATGACCCCCGATGATTTGCGGCCGCGGCCGCGCTGGCCGCTTGACCGTGACCAATCCCCGCTGCTGGGATCCGGCAAGAAAGGCGCCAAGGCGTGAGGCGGAGGATGCCGTCGCTGATGGCTTCGGGCGAAACCGCTGCCCATGGGAAGATGCAGGCTGCGGCGGCCGATACGAATCGGTGACCCATCCTTTGAAAGGGGGAATGGCGTATGGAACTGCGCGTGTTGTCGATCCGGCCGGATCGACCGGTTGGAACCGGAGTGATCGGCTGATGGCTTACTGGCTTTTCAAGTCGGAACCGTCGGTCTGGTCATGGAAAGATCAGGTCGCCAGGGGCGAAACGGGCGAGGAATGGGATGGTGTGCGCAATTACCAGGCGCGCAACAACATGCGGGCGATGAGGGTGGGCGATAGGGGCTTTTTCTACCACTCGCAGTCGGAAAAGGCCGTTGTGGGAATCGTCGAGGTTTGTGCCGAAGCGCATCCCGATACCACCACCGACGACGACCGCTGGGAATGCGTGGATGTCAAGGCGGTGACGGCGATGCCGGTTCCGGTTACCTTGGACATGTGCAAGAAGGAGCCGCGCCTGGCGGAAATGGCGCTCCTCAGGAATTCCCGTCTGTCGGTGCAACCTGTGACGGACGCGGAATGGGCCGTGATCTGCGAATTGGGCAGGCTTGGCTGATCGGCGATAGCCGGTCCGACGGCGCCGACGAAACGGAAAGCCGGAGCACGTATATTCAGACTGGACCTGTCGCGCTTTCATGCCGCCAGTGCGTCCATGGAAGTGGGCCCCTGGGGCTACGGCTACACGTCGGGCTCGGGCTCGGGCAGCGGGGAATCTCCGGTGACGATGAACGACGCGGCGCCTCGGGTCAATGCTCGGGCGAACGCGGCCTTCGCGCTCAACAAAGGCGGCGGCACTGGTATTGCCGTCCCGGAGAGTTTCGCGATGGCGGCGGCAAAGGAAGGGGCCCGCCAACTGGCCATCGCACTTTTACGCCGCCAGTGATGCTGCGGGGTTTGGGCTTTGACGTCTTCATCTCGCCCAAAGGCCAAGCACCGGAAATTTCCGTGGAAAGTCCGGACTATGCCGGTTCGTTCGAGTTCTTCGACATGGTTCACGTCCACGATTTCACGGCGACGGTGGATATCACGGATGCGGTCGACCGTTTGCAAAGCCGCGGCGCCTTGGCGCCGGGCGGTGCGGTTGACCTGACCGTGGTTGCTGCCGACGCTGATGGCGCGCCGATCGTGAGAGGGAGATGAGCCGATCGAAGGAACTTTGAAATCGATGACCATCGAAACGATCTGATCCGCATGAGATCGATCCAGAGAACAGTCATTGCCACGGCCCTATCTTGGGCCGTGGCGGTCGCAATTGCGGTTTATGGTGTCAGCGGAAGCGCGCAGGCGGAGGGTGCCGACATCGATGCTGTAATCAATGTTCCGGCCAATGGCAGCGCATTCGTCCTTGCGGGGCGCATCGGTCGGTTGCCAAGAGGGGCCGATCTGATGCTCGAGACCCGGGGCGATCAATTCATCGGCTCGGTGTCGGCGTTCGGGGCAACACTCAGCGCCACGGCCGAGCAGGTTCATCACGTTGTCGCCATGATCGACGGGCTTTCTCGGGGAAACGTGGCGGTCATAGCCAAGCTCTCGTCAGGGGGCACGATTCGCGCGGCAACTCCTCAGAAGTTCAAGGGCGTGCGGGTT
>JBCCVK010000213.1:0-4891 GCA_039195495.1 Pseudomonadota bacterium | reverse complement strand
GCGATGCCATCGGTATCCAGACCCAGGTGCAACAGGTGGCCGACGAGATGATGTTGAGCATTCCGCAAGGCGTCGACATCGAATTGATTCGCACCCGCGCCGAGGCGATCACAGATCGCCTGGACATCCTGCTGGACAACTGATTGATCGGCCTTGGACTGGTCGTGATCTTGTTGTTTCTGTTTCTGAACGCGCGGACCGCATTCTGGGTGGCCGCGGGAATCCCGGTTGCCATGTTCGCCGCGATCGCATTGATGTATTTCGGGGGGCTGACGATCAACATGATCTCGCTCTTCGCTCTCATCATCACGCTGGGGATCGTGGTCGATGATGCCATCGTGGTGGGCGAACATGCCGATCATCGGGCGCGGATTCTGAAAGAGCCGCCCGTGGTGGCGGCCGAGAACGCGGCGCGGCGGATGGCGATGCCGGTATTTTCGGCCACGATAACGACGGTGATCGCGTTTTTCGGGCTCGTGGCGATCGGCGGGCGGTTCGGGGATCTCATTCGCGATATTCCCTTTACGGTGATCTTCGTGCTGATCGCTTCGCTCATCGAGTGCTTCCTGATCCTGCCCAACCATATGGCGCATGCGCTGGCGCATTCGGCGAAGACGCATTGGTACGACCTGCCGAGCCGGGCGGTGAACCGGGGATTCGAATGGGTGCGCGAGCGGCTGTTTCGCCCGATGATGGCCGCGGTTATCTGGGCGCGCTATCCGGTTCTGGCGGGGGTGATCCTGATTCTGGCCTCGCAGGCGGCATTGTTCGTGCGTGGCGACGTGACCTGGCGGTTCTTCAACGCCCCCGAACGCGGTTCGATCTCCGGCAATTTCGCGATGCTGAACGGGGCAAGCCGCGAGGACACGCTGGAAATGATGCGCGAGTTGCAACATGCGACCGAGGCGCTGGCGGAGAAATACGAGGAAACATACGGGCTGAACCCGCTGGCCTATGTCCTGGCGGAAGTTGGCGGCACCACGGGGCGCGGTCTGTCGGGCACGGATAGCAAGGACAGGGATTTGCTCGGGTCCATCGCGATCGAATTGATCGACGCGGACTCGCGCCCTTACTCCAGTTTTCAGTTCGTGGGGGAGTTGCAGGATAGCGTGCAGCGCCATCCCCTGCTGGAGACGGTCAGCTTTCGCGGCTGGCGGTCCGGGCCCGGGGGCGATTCGCTGGATGTGGTGTTTTCGGGCGCGAACGCCGAGACGCTGAAAGCCGCCGCCGAAGCGCTGAAGACGCGCCTGGCACGGTTTGAGGAGGTTTCGGCGGTCGAGGACAGTCTGGCTTACGACAAAGAGGAACTGATCCTGGATCTGACGGCTCAGGGTCGGGCGTTGGGCTTCACCATCGACGGGTTGGGTCGTGTATTGCGTCACCGGCTGAACGGAATCGAGGCGGCAACGTATCCGGACGGACCGCGCACCGCGACAATCCAGGTGCAGTTGCCCGACGGTGAACTGACGGCGGATTTTCTCGAACGCACGCAGTTGCGCACGCCCTCGGGGGAGTGGGTTCCTTTGTCGGATGTCGTGCAAGTGGACCGGCGCACCGGATTTTCGACCGTTACACGGGAGAATGGATTGCGGCTGATCGGCGTAACGGGGGATATCTCTGAAGATGACCCGGCGCGGGCGGCCGAGATCCTGACCGAATTGGAAGAAACCATTCTGCCCGAGATCGAAAGCGTTCATGGCGTATCCTGGCAGTTGTCCGGGTTGAGCGAGCAGGAAAACGCGTTTTTATCCGATGCCTCGATCGGGTTTGGATTATGCCTTTTGGGGATTTATCTGACACTGTCCTGGGTGTTTTCCAGTTGGACCCGCCCCATTGTGGTGATGGCGATCATTCCGTTCGGACTGGTCGGAACGATTTACGGCCATGCGCAATGGAACGTGCCGCTCAGCATGTTCACGGTGGTCGGCTTGATCGGAATGACGGGAATCATCATCAACGATTCGATCGTGCTGGTGACGACCGTGGATCGATACGCCGAAGAGCGCGGTTTGATCCCGGCGATTATCGACGGAGCGGCGGACCGACTCAGACCGGTGCTTCTGACGACGCTGACCACGGTGCTGGGGCTGGCGCCTTTGCTTTATGAAAGCAGTCAGCAGGCGCAGTTTCTGAAACCCACGGTCATCACGCTGTGTTATGGCCTTGGCTTTGGTATGGTGCTGGTGCTGCTGGTGGTTCCGGCGCTGATGGCGGTGCAGCAGGATGTGGCGCACCAGATGGCCGCGCTGCGCCGCAGCCTGAGCTTTCCGAAACAGGCACGGCTGGTTTCCGCCGTCACGGCGATGGCGGCCATCGGCGTCGCGACCGTTTTCACGATGACTCTGGGATCGGCGATCTGGCGGGGAACGATGCCCCGGGCCGTCATATCATATTTGCCCGAGGGGGCCGCGGATTGGAGGCTGGCGCCGCTGATGTTGTTTCTTATCGGCAGTCTGGCAACGGCACTGGCGGCACTTGCGATGGGTGCCGTAGCCCTGACGGTCCTTGGGCGAACGCGCCAGCATCGTCGCGGGTCGATGTGATCAGCCGCCGTCGCAGCCTTGAATCTGCGCGCCCCTGCCATCCGCGAGCACGGTGATGTGAATATCCGAACGCGCCACCGGAAAGGGCTTGCCGTCAACGGCGGTGAATTCCGTTTGCGCCACGAGGATCCCGCCGCTGCGTTCCGCGGTCGCTTCGGCGACCCAGATCGATTTGTCCGGCAATTCGAAGACCACGACCTCATCCCTGCCAAGCGGCGGCATGGCAAGTGTCGCGGTGACGGAGAGCCCATCCGCTGTCGGACGAATACGGCAAATTACCGAGCTCAGACCGGCCCGAGCCGCCTCTACCGGCCGATTCCGCAAGGCCGCGCGAATCGCGCCGTCGGATTTTCCGCCCGCCATGGGGAGTTCCGTTGCAATGGATAAGGTGACGGGAAGGCAAATCTCCCTGCACACGCCGATTTCGATTTCGCCGCGAAGGGGGATGTCTGACTGATTTCGGCGCAGCGACAGTTCAAGCGGCAAAACCACGCGTCCCGTATATCCGACGGTGCGAATCCCGTGATCGGTGAAGATGTCCGGCGTCGGCCAATGGATGGCCGCGCCCGTTACCTTGCCCGACGCGGTCAGGAAAATCCGCGGGGGGATGCCAGCTTCGCCCGGAACCCGCCAATAGGTCTTCCATCCAGGAGCCAGGGTGATTTCAAGGCCCGCCATATGGTTGCCATTGTCCATACGCCAGCCCGGCAATTCGCGCAGTTCGACCACGTCCTCGGCCCGCATCGTCTGAGCGACGGCGGACGCCGGGGGCAGAAGGAAACCTGACGCCAGGCAGGTCAGCAAAAGAACGTGTGCACGGATCATACCATGAGGATATGCCGCTGAACGGCCACTGGAAATCACGAATTGGCGAAGTGTTGCGCAAACGGACAAGGTTGCCCCTTGCGGAGAGGGGCGGTCGGGATCATCCTTGAGCCATGGTAGAACTTTCCTCCGAGATCGACCTGAGCGGTAACTTGCTGATCGCCATGCCCGGCATGGAGGATCCGCGATTCGCGCAAAGCGTCGTGTTCATGTGCGCCCATTCCAAAAACGGGGCAATGGGGCTGATCGTGAACAAGCCTTCGCCCGATCTGAGCGTCAAGGATCTGCTGGCGCATCTGAACATTCCGCCTTCCGAGGATGCGTCGCGGATTTGCGTGCATTTCGGCGGACCGGTGGAGCATGGACGAGGCTTCGTGCTGCATTCGTCGGACTACAGTTCCGATGACTCGACCCTGCAGGTGGATCACCATTTCGGGATGACCGCGACGCTCGATATTTTGAAGGACATCGCTCGGGGTCACGGCCCCAGCAGCAGCTTGCTGGCCATGGGTTATGCCGGATGGGGACCCGGGCAGCTTGAAGGCGAATTGCAGAACAATGGCTGGCTGACCTGCGAGGCCGCGCCGGAGATCGTGTTCAGCGCCGACAATGGCGGCAAATGGGAAAAGGCGCTGGCGGCTTTGGGGATCGATCCGCTGATGCTGTCGGCCGAGGGTGGCCGCGCCTGATTCGTGCGGCGGTGCGGGACCCGATGCGACGGCGGGGGTCCTGATCCGGGGGCAAAGCCCGAGGATCAGCGCGGTGCGGCGGCGCGACGCAGCCGGTCGTTGATGGCCAGACCGAGACCATGGTTCGGAACCGGAGCGACGGCTATGGGTCGGCCCGTGACATCGGCCCGACGCAGAACGTCGAACAGACTGGCCGCCGCCTCGACCAGATCGCCCGTCGGGGACAGGGAGATTTCACCTTTCACCGGGCCGAAGCCGACAAGAAGCTCGCCGTCTCGCGCCATTACCGCATTGCGGCGCACAGGTGCGGCAGGGGCGTAGTGCGAGGTCAACTGTCCAGGCGCGTTGGGCGCGTCGGGCGTATGACGGACGACCGGCAGGTCCGTTATCCGTCTCACGTCCTCCTCGGTCAGGCCGCCGGGGCGGAGCAGCAGCACCCGACCGGCCTCGGGCAGCAGGATCGTCGATTCGATCCCGACCGGACAGGCCCCGCCGTCGATCACCGCATCGATCATGCCCGGGAGTCCTTCCACCACATGCGTCGAGCGCGTCGGGCTGACGCGGCCCGAGGGATTCGCCGAAGGTGCGGCGATGGGGGCCGCCGTTTCGGCAAGAAGGGCACGCGCGGTCGGATGCGCAGGCACACGCAGGGCGACGGTCGGATTGCCGGCGAGAGCGAGGCGGGAGAGCATGCCGGGGCGAACCGGCAGAATCAGCGTCATCGGGCCGGGCCAGAAGGCACGGGACAGCAGCAAGGCCGTGGCGTTGAACCACGCCAGCCGCCGCGCGGCGCCCGCGTCCGCCACATGGATGATCAGCGGATTGAAGCTCGGC
>JBCCVK010000212.1:0-4906 GCA_039195495.1 Pseudomonadota bacterium | reverse complement strand
TGTTCTTGAACATAAATAGAATGCCGTCACTTTGTGGATATGCGCAACGCGGATGGGACTGATCCCCTGAACGAGATGTCGTCATCCCGCCCCGTGGGTGCAGGATGCAACGAAGCGCGCAATCGGCGTCGACCGTCGCTGGTATCGAGAAAGGGAAAATCGATGCTTCTTCCAGTCACCATCACATCTGCCGCGCTTTACGGGATCGTGCGTGCGCCACTTACCGGTTGGATTGGCTTTTACCGGAACAAGGCGGTGCGATGGCGCCGACACGAGTGCCCTTGGCATTGTCGGGCTGTGGTCTCTGCGCCCCGTTTGACTGTCATGAAAATCGGGGGTTCCATCGATCGAAATCGAACGAATCGTCATATAGAGAGTTCATGAAAGGAGAACGGACGATATGCCGAAATTCGCACTCATTTACCGTGGTGGGGAAGGTTTCAGAACCCCCGAGGACGGCAAGGCCCATATGATAAAATGGCGTGCCTGGACGGCTACGCTGGGGTCTGCCTATGTCTATCCCGGCATGCCTTTCTCCACCGCGAAAACCATTGGTCGTGATGGGATGTCGGAAGGGAGCGGCGCGGTCCCAATCACCGGCGTCAGCGTGATCGAGGCCGAGACGATGGAAGACGCGCTGAAGATGGCCGAAAGCTGCCCGCATCTCGAAATCGGCGGCGATATAGTGGTCGCGCAAGGAATGGATATGGAGATGTGATATCGACCGTCTCGAATTCGAAAGGATCGTCGGCCACACCGGGCGCGATGGCCAGGACCGTCGGATATCGGTGAAAGCCCGCACCCGCATGTCCTGCATTCCGCTTCGGCAATCATGGCGATCCCGTGTCTTGAAATAGCGGTAAAGTCATCACGCTGACTCGTGTCGAAATGCCGATTTCCAGAGGTGGCGCCGCCCCATTCCGACCAGACGCTTCTCGGTTTCGAGCCACCCTCTCGATCGAGATGCCCATCTCAATTCAAAACGGGCGCGCATGTCCCCGCATCGCATTTGCGGCTTTCCGTAGGGTCTTTACGCTGTATACTTTTTACGAATGTGTGGTTCAGGGATTTTCGATACATCCCCGTATCGAACCGAATCTAACAGAAGGACGTGCAGCGAACGCTGCGTCAGGGAGGAACAGATGAAGCTCAAACCACTCTTGCCCGGCATGATCGCCGGGATTGTTGCCGTCGCGTCAGGCGGCGTCATGGCGGACACATCGGAAAAACGCATCGCTCTCTCGAACAACTATGCGGGAAATTCCTGGCGGCAGGTGATGCTTGAAAGCTGGAAGAAAAACGCCGAGGCCGCAGTCGCCGCTGGCGTGGTTGCCGCCGCGGACGCGTTTACGACATCCGAGAACCAGGCGACCGAACAGGCCGCGCAGATCCAGAACATGATCCTGCAGGGATATGACGCCATCGTCATCAACGCCGCCTCACCAACCGCCATCAACGGCGCGGTCAGGGAAGCCTGCGGCGTGGGCATCAAAGTGGTTTCCTTCGATGGGATCGTGACCGAGCCGTGTGCCTGGCGCATCGCGGTCGATTTCAAGCAGATGGGCCGCGATCAAGTGAAATATCTGACCGAACGTTATCCCGATGGCGGTAATCTGCTCGAGATCCGCGGTCTGGCCGGCGTTTTCGTCGACGACGAGATCAGTGCAGGCATCCATGAAGAGGTCAGGAACACCAATTTCACCATCGTCGGTTCGGTCCACGGCGACTGGGCGCAGGATGTCGCTCAGAAAGCCGTTGCCGGTATTTTGCCGAGCCTGCCGGAACTGACGGGCGTCGTCACCCAAGGCGGCGACGGTTATGGCGCGGCGCAAGCGATCGCGGCGACGAAACGCCCAATGCCCACGATCATCATGGGCAATCGCCAGGACGAATTGCAATGGTGGGCCGAGCAAAAGGCCGACAATGGATATGAGACCACGTCCTTTTCCATCGCTCCAGGCGTCAGCACCCTGGCTTTTTGGGTTGCTCAGCAAATCCTCGACGGCAACGAGGTGCCGAAGGATCTGACCGTACCGTTTCTGGCCATTACCCAGGACAACCTTGAACAGGCGCTGAAAACGACGCCGAAAGGCTCCGTCGCCAACGTGGAATACACATTGGAAGATGCTCTGGCCGTCATTAATTCGTCGAACTAGGCGCAACAGGCCGTGAAAACCGAAAATGAGATCTCCGGCGTCGCCGAGACGCCGGTGGTCAAGCTGGACGGCGTGCATATGTCCTTTGGACCGGTGCACGCCCTGACGGACGTTCATCTCACCGTAAATCGTGGTGAGTGCATCGGTCTCGTCGGGCACAACGGCGCCGGAAAATCGACCTTGGTGAACGTGATAAACGGACGCCTGACACCCGGCAAAGGTCAGGTCATCTATGATGATGATGCGCATTCCAAGGCCGCAAGGAATGCCCTGCAAGCGCGCGATAGCGGCATTCGCAGCGTTTTCCAGGAACTTTCCCTGTGCCCGAATCTGACGGTTCTGGAAAATTTCAGGATTTCCTACAAATCCATGCCGGGCGCGTCTTGGCGAAAACGGGCGCGCGAGGCGATGCGCGCCTGTCTCGACAGGGTGTTTCCCGGGCATGGGATCGATCCCCGCGCCATGCTCGGCGCTCTGACGATCGCCCAACGGCAGATGGTGGAAATCGCCATTGCGTTTTCCAGACGCGACATGGATGCCAACCTGGTGATCCTGGACGAACCGACATCGTCGCTGGACGCCACCATCGCCAGCCAGCTCCTTGATTATGCGCGGCATTTCTGCGCACGAGGTGGCGCGATAATTTTCATCTCCCACATGCTCGGCGAGATTTTCGAAATCGCCGACCGTATCGTCGTGATGAAAGACGGGAAGATCGTCGAAGACGAACCCGCCGCACGCTTCACGCATGAGCGTTTGGTCGAGACCATGGGACATATGACGGCGGAAGGCGAGCCCACCCTCCGCGCGCGCGAAAGTCTTCGCTTCGGCCCGGAAGTCGTGCGGATGCAAAACGGCTTGACGGCCCGTGAGGGTGAGATTGTCGGGCTCGCCGGGCTCGCCGGGCATGGACAAGCGGCATCACTGGCCCGGTTTTTCATGGAAAAGTCATCCGTCTGGAAGGCGAAAAAGAATCCCGAAGTCGCCTTCGTGGCCGGTGACCGGACCCGCGACGGCATCATGCCGATGTGGTCCATCATGCGCAATCTCAGTCTCAAGACGCTTGTCGAGTTCGGTAAAATCGGCTTGATCGACATAAATGCGGAACGAAAATTGGCGGAGGACTGGCGGGAAAGGATCGAGATCCGCACCGATGACGTGAGAAATCCGATCTTGTCGTTGTCGGGGGGCAATCAGCAAAAGGTTCTGTTTGCGAAGGCACTGGCATCCTGCGCACCCATCGTGGTCATGGACGACCCGATGCGCGGTGTGGACGTCGGCACGAAAAAAGAAGTCTACGGAATGATCAGAACGGAAGCCGCGAAAGGGCGCACTTTTCTCTGGTACTCGACCGAGACCGACGAGATCTTGAAATGCGACCGTGTTTTCGTGTTTCGCGACGGCGCGATATCCGCGGAACTCATCGGTGACGCGATCACCGAGGAGAACATGCTGCGGGCCTCGTTCGGAATGTACGGGAACGCGCGATGAAACGGGAACGGCTGCGCATTCTTCTGCCGGTTCTTTCTCTTGGCTTCCTGCTGGCGGCGGTCTTTTACATGCAGCCCCGCGCCATGAGTTACTTCGGCCTGAACCTGCTGTTCAATCTGGCCATACCGGTGGCGCTGGCCACGATCGCCCAGATGATGATCATCATGGTGAACGATATCGACCTGTCGATCGGAACATTCGTAAGCTTTTGCGCCTGCGTGACCGCGACACTGGTCCACGACCTGCCGGTGATCGGTTATGGCCTCCTTGCCGCCGCGGTCGGCGCCTATGCCGCCATGGGGGCGATCATTCATGCGCGCGCCCTTCCCGCCATCGTGGTCACGTTGGGAATGTCCTTCGTATGGGGCGGGTTTGCGGTGTTGATCCTGCCCTCTCCGGGCGGCACCGCCCCGGAATGGCTGCGCACCCTGATGACCCTCAAGCCGCCGCTGATGCCGATTGCGATCATCGCTCCGGCGGCTCTGGCCATTCTCATGCATGTCTTCATCATGCGATCCTTCGCGGGTGTCTTGCTGCAAGGCGTCGGGGGCAACGAACGGGCCGTGGAACGCGCGGGGTGGTCGATCGTCAGACTGAAAGCGGCGGCCTACGGCCTCGCAGGGCTCTTCGGCGTGCTGTCGGGAATGGCACTGGTGGGGCTCACGACCTCCGCCGATGCCAACATCGCCTTGCGATACACGCTGCTTTCGATTGCCGGCGTTATTCTTGGCGGCGGCGAATTCACCGGCGGGCGCATCTCGCCAATCGGTGCCGTGCTCGGCGCTCTTACGCTGACGCTCGCGGCGAGCTTTCTGTCGTTTCTGCGTCTGTCGCCCGACTGGCAGATCGGGGCGCAGGGGGCGATCCTCATTCTCGTATTGGCTGTACGTCTCGTCTTCGCCCGCAAGGACACGCTCTCTTGAATACCGGCGGGTAAAGGTCGGCGGGACCGGCAATGGATAGATTTCTATGATCAAATCGCTTTTTCAAAAATCCTGGATATGGGCGTATTTCGCCGCCGGGGCGGCTTTCGTCGGAACATCGATGATTTCAGGAGGCGCCGGCGCCGGATCGCTTCTGTATGCGGCGATGACGTTCGCCTCTTTCACTGCGATCGTCGGAATCGGCCAAATGTTCGTTATCACGCTGGGACCCGGCAACGTGGATCTTTCCATCCCGGCATCCATGACACTCGCCGCGACACTGGCGCTGAAATTCATGGATACGCAATCAGCGCTCATCGTGCCAGGCGTTCTGAT
>JBCCVK010000211.1:0-4911 GCA_039195495.1 Pseudomonadota bacterium | reverse complement strand
GCAGCCCGAGATGGAAAAGGCCAAGGAACGCGCCGGCGACGACCGTCAAAAACTTCAAAAAGAGATGATGGCACTTTACAAGAAGGAAAAGGTGAACCCCGCGTCGGGCTGTCTGCCGATCCTTCTGCAGATCCCCATCTTCTTTTCGCTCTACAAGGTGATTTTCGTCACCATCGAACTTTACCACGCGCCATGGTTCGGCTGGATCAGGGATCTGAGCGCGCCGGATCCTTCGTCGATTCTGAATCTGTTCGGTCTGCTGCCTTGGGCAACACCGGAGCCGGGATCGATTTTCTTCATCTTCTCGCTGGGCGTGCTCCCGATCATTCTCGGCATTTCCATGTGGCTGCAACAAAAACTGAACCCGGCCCCCACCGATCCGACGCAGGCGATGATCTTTGCGTGGATGCCCTGGGTCTTCATGTTCATGCTGGGAAGTTTCGCCAGTGGCCTGGTCCTTTACTGGATCGCGAACAATGTGATCACTTTCGCGCAGCAATATGCGATCATGCGCAGTCAGGGCTACAAACCGGACATTTTCGGTAATATCAGAGCAGGCTTTCAGCGAAAGCCGCCCCCCGTTTCCGAGACCAAGGACAAATCCCGGGGAAAGGCCAAATGACCATGCGCCTTGCGCATATCTGGCGCCATCCGATCAAATCGCATGGGGTCGAGGCGCTGGAACGGGTGATGCTTGCCGCAGGCCGTACCCTGCCCTGGGACCGAAGCTGGGCCGTCGCCCATGAGGCGTCCCGGGCCGACGGCGACCGGTGGGTGCCTTGTGGGAATTTTTCCCGCGTCTCCAAAGCGCCGGGGTTGATGGCGATCTCCGCACGACTGGATGAGAGAAGCGAACGGATCACGCTCACGCATCCCGACAAGCCGCGGGTAACCCTGCATCCCGAACGGGACGCCGAGACGCTGATCGAGTGGACGAAGGGCCTCGTCCCGGCGGACCGGGCGCAGCCGGTCCGCGTGGTCCGGGTGCCGGGGCGCGGGATGACCGACACGCCGTTCCCTTCGATCAGTCTTCTGAACCTTGCCTCGAATGCCGCCATCGGCGCGGTGCTGCGGCAGGACTTGGATATGCGTCGCTGGCGCGGAAACCTTTGGATAGATGGTGCCGCGGCCTGGGTGGAATTCGACTGGACCGGCAAGACGCTGCGGATCGGGGGGGCGGAACTCGTCATGCGCGAACGCATCACCCGCTGCGCGGCGACGACCGTCGATCCGGACACCGGAGCGCGTGATGCGGATACGTTGAGCGCCTTGAAGCGCGGATGGGGTCACCAGGATATGGGGATTTATCTGGAAGTGTCGAAGGGCGGTGAAATTGCCGTTGGCGACGATGTCGAGGTTCTGGGATGATCGCGGCCTTTCCGCTGGCGCAGGCGCCAAATCCGGCAATCGTCGAAACGGGCCGCAAACTGTTGACCGGCCAGGTTGAATTTCTCAAAGGCGTTGCCGCCGTGGATGGTCTGCCTTCCGCCGACAGGATCGAAGTCTGTTTCGCCGGACGGTCCAATGTCGGGAAATCCTCTCTCATCAATGCGCTGACCGCGCGGCGTGGCCTCGCCCGCACCTCGAACACGCCGGGGCGCACGCAGGAGATCAACTTTTTCACCGCAGGCGACAGTCATTATCTGGTCGATCTTCCGGGCTACGGCTTTGCCAACGCGCCTCTGGACGTGGTCAGGGAATGGCAGGATCTCCTGAAGCTCTACCTTTCGGGTCGACAGACCCTGCGCCGCGCTTTCGTCCTGATCGATCATCGACATGGGGTGAAGCCGGTCGATGATGAAATCATGACGCTGCTGGACAGAGCCGCCGTCACCTTTCAAGTCGTGCTGACCAAAACCGATAAGGTGCGGGAAAAAGATCGTCCCGGCGTGCTGGCGCAGGTGCGCAAGGCGTTGTCAAGGCACCCGGCCGCCTTTCCGGAGCTTCTGGCGACCTCCTGCAGAACGGGAGACGGTATCGAACCCTTGCGGGCCAGCATCACCGCCCTCGGTTGACGGTCATACATGCTGCCCCGCATTTACCTCGATCTCGGTCCCGGTGACGTAGCTCGACCGATCGGAGCAGAGGAAATAGATCACGTCCGCCACTTCCGAAGGTCGTCCCAATCGCCTCAGCGGCAAATCCCTGACGATCCTCTCGGTGCCTTTGGAAAGAATCGAGGTTTCGACCTCTCCCGGAGCGATCGCATTCACCCGCACCCCCAGCGGGCCGAAATCATGAGCCATCTCACGGGTCAGCGCCGCCAAGGCGGCCTTGGACGTGGCATAGGCCGCGCCCGCGAAAGGATGCACGCGGCTGCCGGCAATGGAAGTCACGTTGACCACGGCGCCACGTGCCGCGCGCAATTCGTCCTTCAGACTCCGCGCCAGAACGACCGGAGCGAAGAAATTCACATGAAACACCCGGCCCCAGGTCTTGAGATCGGTATCGATCGTGTTGAGCCGACGGCCCTCGGGGTCCTTGGGCGAAATACCCGCATTGTTGACCAGCGCGTCCAGACGGCCGTTCAACTTCTCGCGAATCGTCTCGATCGCCCCGATCGTTTCGTTGGGGTCGGCCAGATCGATCTGAATGTGATCGTCCCTGCCGCCCGGCCAAGGACAGCGGGGATCAAAGGCTTGGCGCGAGCAGGTCAGCACCCGCCACCCTTCGGAGGAAAACCGCTTGACCGTCGCATGGCCGATCCCGCGGCTTGCCCCGGTGAGCAGAAGCGTATACTCGGCCTTGTCCGCCATGCCGGTCCATATTTGCCATCCAACCGAAATCTGCGGGTTTCCCGTCAGAACCGCAAACGAAATCTTGCGATCTCCGCAAGGTGGCGGCGAATGTTCGACGCGGGACAGACGGAAGTTCCAGGACCGGAGAATGCGCCATGAACCGCGACGGGATCACCATCGCCCGAACGTTGTCCGAGACTTTGCCTTACCTGCAACGCCATGACCGGGCGCGCGTTGTCATCAAGGTGGGCGGCAACGTCATCGGCGACGATGCAGCCCTGGCCGGTTTCGCCCGCGATGTGGTGCTGTTGCGACAGGTCGGATTGCATACGGTCATCGTCCATGGCGGGGGGCCGATGATCAACGAGCTTCTGAAAAGACTCGGCGTCGAGGCGAAATTCGTAAACGGCAAGCGCGTGACGGACGCCGCCACCGTCGAGATCGTTGAAATGGTACTGGCCGGTCAGGTCAACAAGCGCATCGTGCAGGCCATCAACCGGGAAGGGGGGTGCAGCGTGGGATTGAGCGGCAAGGACGCCGACATGATCGTCTGCGACCCCGCGGACCCGAAGCTCGGCTTCGTCGGAGAACCCGTCGAGGTGCGGACGGATATGCTGATCCAGATGATCGAGGCCAGGATTATTCCGGTGATCGCGCCAATCGGGGCGGGGCGCAGCGGAGAAACATTCAACATCAACGGCGATACGGCGGCCGGTGCGATTGCAGCATCCCTGCAAGCCGATCGGTTGCTGCTGTTGACCGACGTCGCCGGGGTCAGGGATGAGACGGGGACGATTGCGACCGAACTGACCGTGCGGCGCATTCGTGAATTGACCGAAGCGGGTGTGATCGCGGGCGGCATGATTCCCAAGACCGAAACCTGTGTGCAGGCCCTCAGGCAAGGCGTGCGCGCGGCGGTCATCCTGGATGGCCGCGCGCCCAACGCCTGTCTGTTGGAGCTTTTCACCGAAAACGGCACGGGCAGCGTCATCCATCTGGAATAGGCGAAGCCGGCCGGCCCTCTCCCACGCCCCGGCGGGCTTTCCGGCGGCATTCTCCGCTCGACGAGTTTCCTTAGACCGGCATCGTTTCCGGATTCGCCGATCCGGTGGCGCCACGACATGCGCCGCGACCCGCCTTCGATGACAATCGCCCGCATCCGCTTCTGCCTTGTCAGACGATCCCGCGCCACATCAAAAAAGCCAGAAACAACAGAAGGAACAGACCAAGGTTGAAGGCGAATACGGACAACCCCTCGATCCTGCGCTGTTTGCGTCTTGCGTCCGCGTCAACGGACCCGAGGTAACGTTCGCAAATTCTCTTGGCCTTCAGCAGTGTATCGGCATCGATGTGTTTCATCAGTTTCGGATTGGCCGCCCGTTCCTCTGCCGTGGCGATCTGTTCCGCGGCCTTCCGGACCGCTTTCGGCAAAAGCCGCTTGCCGTAGTCCAGCGTGCCTTTCAATCCGCGGCCGCGAAAGCCCAGTTTCCGCCGCATCTGCTCCGCCAGGTTTTCGGACAGTTTTCGGATCTCGGCAGGTTGCATGAAGCGCAATCTATCGCCAAGACCGTACCGGTCTCAATGCTTCTGGCGGGATCGGGCGGGCTGCGTTATCAGGTGAGGCATGTTGCACACAATTCTTACGGATCCGGTTCCGGAGCAGCCACCCCTTCTGATCGCACATGGGCTTTACGGTTCGGCACGGAACTGGAGCACGATCGCCAGGAGACTGTCGGACAGCCGTCAAGTCCTGACGGTGGACATGCGCAATCACGGGGCAAGTTTTTTCCATGCCTGCAATGACTATCCCGATCTGGCGGGGGATCTGGCCGAAGTGATCACGGTCCATGGCGGTCCGATGGACGTATTGGGCCATTCGATGGGCGGCAAGGCGGCGATGATGCTGGCACTGACGAAGCCGGAACTGGTTAACCGGTTGATCGTGGGGGATATCGCGCCCGTCGCCTATGAGCACACGCAATTGCGGCATATCCAGGCGATGCGGCAAGTGGACTTGGGCAAACTGACCACGCGAAGGGATGCGGATTCGGCGATGAAGCCGGGCGTGCCGGAAGATGATATAAGGGCCTTCTTGATCCAATCTATTGATGTAAAAGAGAAAAAATGGCGGCTCAACCTTGATGCGCTGGAGGCGGAGATGCCCAGGATCATC
>JBCCVK010000210.1:0-4915 GCA_039195495.1 Pseudomonadota bacterium | reverse complement strand
TCGCATTCATGTTGGAAGAGCGGCCGGGTGCATACATCCTCGTCGGCAACGGGGATACCGCGAGAGTCCATCATCCCGAATACGACTTCAATGACGAAGCCATTCCGGCGGGTTGTTCCTGGTGGGCCGAGATCGTGGAACAGCGCCTGCCAGTGATCTGAAACCGGGGCGCTGGATCTTTCCACCCGTCACCCCGCTATCGGGCGGTTTTTCACCTTTGTGACAGGGGGCGGATCATGATCGGGTCGGATGACATTCTTCAACCGGCCTGACACGGGGCGAAGCGCCGGCTGATTGAAATCCGGGTGCCCCCGACGGCCCTAGCCGCCGGTATGGCTCATGTGACGCGACATCTGCCCATCCAGTCGCCGGCGCGAATAGTCGAAGTCGTGCCCTTTGGGTTTCAGTAGGATGGCCTTGTGGATCGCCTCTTCCAAAGGGCCATCGCTTTCAGACGCCCGCAAGGGGTGCCGCAGGTCCGATTTGCCCTCTTGTCCGAGGCAGGCGAAGAGCTCGCCCGTGCATGTCACGCGGACCCGATTGCAGCTTTCGCAAAAATTGTGACTCAACGGTGTGATAAAGCCGATCTTCTGTCCCGTTTCTTCCAACCGGACGTAACGGGCAGGTCCGCCCGTGCGCTCGGCCAGATCGGTCAGTCGATACCTTTCGCTCAACCGTACCCGAAGATCCTCCAGAGACCAGTACTGATTCAAACGGTTCTCGTTGCCGATATCGCCCATCGGCATAACTTCGATGAAGGTGATGTCCATGTCGCGCAGGTCGCACCATTCGATCATGGAAAAAAGTTCGTCCTCGTTGAAGCCCTTAAGCGCCACGGTGTTGATCTTGACGCGCAGCCCCGCCTTTTGCGCGGCGTCCAGTCCGCGCAAGACCTGCGCCAGCCGACCCCAACGGGTGATCTGGGCAAACTTCTCCGTGCACAGGGTATCGAGAGAAACGTTGATCCGCCTGACGCCGGCCGCAGCCAGCGGCGCGGCGAATTTCTCAAGCTGCGACCCATTCGTGGTCAAGGTCAATTCGCGCAGCGCGCCGCTGGCCAGATGCCGGGCCATAGCATCGAAGAAACCCATGATGCCGCGGCGCACCAACGGCTCGCCCCCGGTGACGCGCAGTTTCTTCACCCCCAGTCGAATGAAAGCCGAGCACAGCCGGTCAAGTTCTTCCAGCGTCAGCAATTCTTTTTTGGGCAGGAAGGTCATGTTTTCCGACATGCAGTACACGCATCGGAAATCGCACCGGTCGGTGACCGAAACGCGCAGATAGGTAATGGCACGTCGAAACGGGTCGATCAGGAAGGTCGTCATGCTCCGGAATCTAGCCCGATGTTCCGAACGCGCAAGTGGCTTCGTACATGGACAGGGCTTTTGACAGCCATTAGAATTCGGCTCATGAAGACAATGCCCCTGATCATGGTCGCGATCTGTTTCCTTCTGGCGTCTTGCGGCCGGTTTCCTTCGTTTTTCGATCGCAGCCGCACCGGGGAAGGGACGACCGCCGCCACGTCGGTACCCGCGACCACGCAGCGCCCGCTGGCCCGCCCGGACACGGGCGCACCGGTTCCGGATGACGCCTTTGTGGGAATCACGGTCGCGTCGCTGGGCGCACCGGGCGAACCGGGGCTCTGGGCCAAAACGCCGCTCGTCACCTCCGAGCGGAGGGGACGACTGGTCTATCCTGCCAAGAATACCAGTGTCACGGTCGTCCTGATCCCCATCGATGGACCGGCCTCGGCCGGCAGCAGGGTATCGCTGGACGCATTCAGACTGCTGGGCGTCGCGTTGACCGATCTGCCCGAACTCGAGGTTCACACGCGATAGCGTCGTCTCTGACGGAGGGGAAATGGAACGAAGGTTGCTGCCGCCGGATCGCGCCGCGGAAACGTTCGAATGGAACATCCCCGAAAGGTTCAATCTGGCCGAGGCATGCTGCGATAGCTGGGCAAGGTCGCATCCCGACAGGCTGGCGCTGATTCACCACACGGGAAAAGGCCCGGATCACTGGAGCTATGGCCGCCTGGCCGATTCGGCCAACCGGCTGGCGCATGTCTTGGCGGCGCTGGGCGTGGAAGACGGCGACCGCGTCGCGATTCTGCTGCCGCAATCTCCCGAGGTTCTCGTGACGCATATGGCGGCCTATAAGTTGGGGGCCATCGTATTACCGCTTTTCACCCTGTTCGGACCGGATGCGCTGGCCTATCGTCTGGCGGACAGCGGCGCAGCCGCCATGGTGACCGATGCCGGGGGGCTGAGCAAGCTGCACGATCTGGTTGATGTCCTGCCCGCGCTGCGCGCCGTGCTGATCGTGGGAAATGCGCCCGATGGCACCGTCGATTTCAATGCGGCGCTTGCAGCGGCTCCCGACGGGGTCGTCGGCAAGGATACCGCCGCCGCCGCCCCTGCGGTGATGATCTACACTTCGGGAACCACGGGGGAGCCCAAAGGTGTGTTGCATGCGCACCGATTTCTGTTCGGCCACCTGACCGCGATGGAGATCACCCATGACGGTTTTCCCCGTGAAGGCGAAGTGGGCTGGACTCCAGCGGATTGGGCCTGGATCGGCGGGTTGATGGATATGGCGATGCCGTGCCTTTATTACGGGCTGACCCAAGTCTGCGGGCGGATGCGCAAATTCGACCCCGCGGCCGCGTTCGAGTTGCTGGCGACTTACGACGTGACCGCCGCCTTTTTACCGCCCACCGCGCTGAAACGCATGCGGGACGCGCCCGTGCCCACGAAGCTGAAGCTGCGTTCGATCACGTCAGGTGGTGAGAGTCTGAACGAAAGTCTGCTTGAATGGGGCCGCTCGGCACTGGGCCTCGAGATCAACGAAATCTACGGCCAGACCGAGTGTAACCTGGTCATCGGCTCGCATAGGCAACGTCTTAGGACACCGTTCGGTGCGATGGGACAGGCGATCCCTGGCCATACCGTCGCCGTTCTCCGATCCGATGGGACCCGTTGCGCTCCCGGAGAACTGGGCGAGATTCGCGTCAAATCCCCCGATCCGGCGATGTTTCTGCGCTATTGGAACAAGCCCGAGAAGACGGCCGAGAAATTGCAGGACGGCTGGCTCGGAACCGGCGATCTGGGCATGTGCGATGAAGCAGGTTTTTTCACCTTCTCCGCCCGTATGGACGATGTGATCACCTCGTCAGGTTACCGTATCGGGCCGACCGAGATCGAGAACTGTCTGACATCGCATCCGGCCGTTCGGATGGCCGCGGTCGTCGGGCTTCCCGATTCCGAACGAACCGAAGCGGTGACGGCCTTCGTGGTGCTGAACCAGGGCGTGGAACCGGCGGACGTCCTTGCCGAGCAACTGATCCAATCGGTGCGCCAGCGGATATCGCCCCATGTCGCGCCGAAAAAAGTGATTTGGCGCACCGAATTGCCCATGACCGCGACGGGTAAGATCATGCGACGCGCATTACGCGACGTCCGGGCGTGACACCCATGCGCGCCGCTTTGTCGCGACCGGTGGAACGCGTTCCGCGCTTTCCCGGCAATCGGCGGCGGAAATGTCGCGCACAGGATCTCGTGCGCGACGGGACTGCATCCTTTTCGCAATCGTCAAGGACGGATTGCTGACGATGAGCCCGGGCGCGCGTCTTCCAACCCCTCGCAATCCGGGAAAATCCGCATATGTTTCGGTCATGACCGACGATCAGATCGCCCAACTTCTTTACTTGGTGCTGCTTGGCAGCGCGATCGGCGGCATCTACGTGATGCAAGGGCGCGAAAGGCTGGGCCAGATGGCGCGCGCGGGTGCCATCTGGATATTGATCTTTCTCGGCGTCATCGCCGGGATCGGCCTCTGGAACGACATCCGCGACACCGTGCGCCCCCGTCAGGCGGTCTTTTCCGAGCAGGGACGCATCGAAGTGCCACGGGGTCCAGACGGACATTATTACTTGACCGCGCGCATAAACGGGGCGCCAATCCGCTTCGTTGTGGACACCGGCGCGACCGACATCGTGCTCAGCCGCGACGATGCCGCACGCGCCGGGATCGCAGAAGACAGCCTGGAATATTTCGGCACCGCGATGACCGCGAATGGACGGGTGCGCACCGCGCGCGTCACGCTAGAACGCGTGGCCGTGGGGGGTATCTCGGACAGCGGCGTCACCGCTTACGTGAACGAAGGCCGAATGGACATCTCGCTTCTGGGGATGGCCTATCTCAGCCGTTTCGATCGGATCGAAATCGCGGACAGTCGGCTCATCCTGATCCGATGAACGGGACCTACGCACCGGCGGCGGTGGCCTTCTTCTCCCACCGCCCGCTCTCCTGACTCCAATATTGCGCCTCGACCCCGGCCCCGGTCAGGGCCGTCCATTGGTGCCGGGCGCGTTCGAGCGCCTCGGTATCGTTGCCATCGAACAGAATGCAGACGCGTTCATGCCCCTGCAGATCGCCGGGTTCCACGGGGGCACCGTCAATGCTCATCAGGCACTCGGCCGCATTGGCGGCTTCGGTTGCCGTCGTCAGCAGAACCGGTTGATCCGTATCGAACTCTCCCCCCGCGACGCCGTGTGGAAGAAACCCGTCTTCCGGTTCCAACCACAAACGTTCATCAAGCCAGTCGAGCCGGTCCGGATCGACGCCACGCACCACCACGCGCCAGCCGGTCTTGCGGGCGCTCGCGATCAGCTTCGGTAGAGCACGCTCCACCGGCTCACGCGTAAGATGATAAAAGAAAGCCGAACCCATCAGATCTCGAAGCTGTCCGCAATCAACCGGTCCAGCGCCTGCACGCCCCAGCCGGTCGCCCCTTTCGGCGCATAGGTGGTCTCTTCCTTCACCATAGCGGCGCCCGCGATATCCAAATGAAGCCAGGGGGTTCCATCTTTGATGAACCGCTGCAGAAACTGTGCCGCGGTGATCGCCCCCGCGGG
>JBCCVK010000209.1:0-4956 GCA_039195495.1 Pseudomonadota bacterium | reverse complement strand
TGCGCGGTTTGCCACCACATTGCGCCACCGGAGCGCGCGCAAGGGCAGCCGACCTACAACAAGTTGGACACTTATCTGATGAACGGCACGACCGGTGTTTTCCGGATGAACCCGGCCGACGCGCTTATCGGGCCCTTCGCGGATGTTCGGGAAATGCCGATGCGGAATGCGATGGGCATAACGCCGGTGCATAACGACTACATCGGGGACAGCGAGATGTGCGGGGCGTGCCATACCATCAACCTGCCGAATGTCGACGCGGCGACCGACAAGCCACTCCCCGGTTTTACCGAAGAAGAACAGAAGATCCTGAACCAAGCCGCGCTGAATGCCGTGGAGTTCCTTGAAGGCGAGTACGGGGTGAGCTATCGCGCGCCTCTCGCGCAATTTCAACACTCGATCGAGCAAGCGACTTTCCTTGATTGGCAAAACAGCCAATTCGCCGACGCGGGAACGGCCGAGTCCTGCCAGGATTGCCATATGAAAGGCAACTTCGAGACGCTTGATGGCGCGATCAGGATCGACAGCCTCACCACACAGATCGCACCGATCCAAGATGCCAATCTGCCGGAGGTGGACAATTCGCTGCCGCACGCTGAAATCGACGTGCCCTTCCGCGATGCCTACAAGCGGCACAACTTCGTTGGTCTGAACGCCTTCATGGTCGAAATGCTCTCACAATTCGATGAAGAGATGGGGCTGGGGCCAAAGGATCCGATGACATACGCGAAAAACGGCGCGCAATTGTCGCTTGAAACGATGGCGCTGCAGGCGCGGGACGAGACCGCGGACGTCACGATCGAAAGCCTCTCGGCGGTGGAGGACGTGCTTGAGGCCGTGATAAGCGTCGACAACAAGACAGGTCACCGCTTGCCCTCCGGTGTCGGATTCCGTCGCATGTTCTTAGAGGTCAAAGTCACCGGCGCGTCGGGCGAGCGCATCTGGTGCTCCGGCTGCACGAATGGCGCCGGTGTGATCATTGGACCCGATGAGGAGCCACTCAAGACCGAGTTTCTCGATTTTGTGCCAGAGGGCGCGGCCGAGGCGCTTTATCAGCCGCACTACGACGTCATCGATGCGGAGACGCAGGTTCAAATCTACGAAGAACTGACACAAAACGCGAAGAAGGAATTTACCACCAGTTTCGTCCACCGTGTTTATCACCCCAAGGACAACCGCCTGCTTCCCCGGGGCGCGGCCGAGCCAGGGACTGAAGCGTTCAGGAAGCGTTTTGGAGAATCCAAGGTAACGGCGGCCTTTATGAAAGCCACCATGCCCGAAGGCAGAGCAGAGCATGACGCCGGAGTTAAGGCGGGCAAAGATGAACTAACCTATAGGATCAGGCTACCCTCCGGCATTAATCCCAAAAGCGTAACTGTCAGCGCAACGCTCTATTCGCAGGCCATTCCGCCCTATTACCTCAAGCAGCGCTTTGAGACGGCCCCGAATGGCCCTGCGACGCAACGCCTGTACTATCTTGCGAGCCGCCTGAAGACGGAAGGCACGCTTATCGAGAACTGGAAGCTGAAAATTCAGGGTGACACCGCACAGCCCTGACGACCGGAATGCAATCGACGGGGTCGAGGGCTGACGCTCATGGGTCAGCGAACACGCGGGATTTGGCCATTGCATCCGGTGTCAACCGCGTTCGGATCGGCGATATGGAAGATCGCGGCAAGACCGGCTCCGTGTCGAAACGCTCAAGAAGCTGGCGACCGCTCTCGAAGTGACGATCGATGACCTCATCTGAGCGACTGTCCCTCTCACCCGCCTGTGCGGGACGGTGGGCGGCGGCGGCGGGGGTGTTGGTCGTGGTCGGGTGGTCTCGGGCAGGTCGGCCATCAGGCGCCTCCATGGCTCCATGGCTGAAGGCACCGTCATGGGGGATGGCGCCTTGATCACCACCTCGCCGGGCGCGGGGCTTTCCACCCCGGCATCCTTGACGCCGCCCGGATCCGACAGGATCCAGAACACGCAGAAACCGCACGGTCCGGCGATCAGCGCGGCGGATAGGAAAGTCGTTCTTCTGGGACCGGAACGAAAACGGAAAAGTGGAAACCGATTTGGAAACTTAGACGAATGAAAAAATAAGATATTGATTCCATAAAAGAATTTTTGCACGACGAGACGTGGGGCGCGTTTCCGCCATGTGAAAGCGCGCCCCATGTGCCTGCCGGGTGAGTGGAAGGGGATGTTATTTACAGACGCCTGCGTCGTCGCACAACACACCGGCCGCCCCACCGATAAGGGCGCCACCCACGACATTACCGCCGACAATGTCGGCCGCGACTGCGCCGGTGGCCGCGCCTGCGGCTCCGCGCTCAAGGTCATTGTCCAGGCAACCAGCCAGGGCGGTGAACGCCGCGGCCGCGATGATCCAGGTTTTGATCGGCATGTGAGGTTTTCCTTTAGTGAACAAACTGCCCGGAAGTTGCTGTACCAGCTTGCCGATAATTGAAAAGCGATACGTCAATATCGAAACAGTTCCGGCAAAAGATTGCCGATCGGACACCAAGAGAACACAAAACGCTTCCCGCGATGGGGAAAACCACCACGGATTGACAAGGCATCTCCGCCGCAATCGGAAACCGGCGCGGCAATCGCGGCGCCCATCTTGCCGTTCGGGAAAGGCCGGTGCACCGGTCCGGACCGCTTCGAGATCGAAACCACCCGACTTCGGAACGCCGTGATGCAAACAGGCCGATCATTCATTCTTGAAAATATCCGGAAACGACATGCGCGCGCGGTTTTCGTCGATCTTCAGCAGCGCATCGTAGGTCCGGATGTCGAAGGGATCTTCGGCGGGGATCACCTCGCGTTCGAACAGCCATGACAACCGGCCGGCGTCCAGATTACCCCGCTTGAACGGTTCATCGCCGAAATACGCCCAGAGCGCCGCCATAAAGGCGGTGTCGGCGCGGCGGTCCATCGGCTTGCGGTCCGCATGGCGCGCACGCCGGATCAGGGGCGTGGCCCCGCCCTTGTTCTCGCGTCGAATCGTAAACTGGAAATCCGTCCCCGGCAAACGGCCGGGAAATCCACGATGTTTCAGCACCAGCCCCTCCTGGAAGGGGAAGGGAAAGAACCGGGGCGGATCGAACCCACCCCGATCCAGCAGTCTCAAAACTTGTTCGACACTGGTTCGGCAACGACGAAATCCGGCTCGACGAAGACGATTTCCTCTTCCTGAGCGTTGTTGCCACAAGCGCTGACCAGGGCGGTCAAACCCAGGACAACCACGTATCTGATATTCTTCGACATCCTGCTCTCCTCAAAGATTTTGGGGCGGGGCTTTCGGCCGAGGTCCGAATACCACCCAACGGGTATCGATCGCAGAGCTGCAATCAGGATGAACTCTAGCGCAGATCGGTCTGAAAAAAAACGAAAAATCACGACCCTTGATATCCTGTGCCTCGAATACATCATCGGCGGGAGGGGATCGGCGCCAACCGCAATATCTTGTAGGCATATCAAAAGGGCTCCCAGATGCAGGACTGTCCGGCACGCCGATACGCGGCGAAGAACTGCGTGATATCGGGATTCGTCTGCCCGCGCGGCAGCGGCCGATCCATGAGAGTGACGATGATTTGCTGGTTCTCCCGGCTCGCTGCGGCAAGACCGTCGGTGGCGCAGAGATGATCCAGATCGGCCGTCACCTGATCATAGGTCAGCACACCGCCGGCACGAGAAATCTCAGGCGCGAGATAACGCAGAACCAATACCGTCTCATCGCCCTGCTCCTCGATCAGCGCTTCATACAGCGTCAGCGCCTGGCCGGAGGGTACGACGAGCGGCGGCTGCGCCAAGACCGGCAGCGTTGCGAAGCATAATCCATATCCCACCCAAACCCAGTTCGCGCACATCCCGCCCATATGGGCAATCCGGCGCCCCGAACACTTCAAGCCAGTCACATGAAGGCGCCACGCCTTGAAGAGAGGGTTGCCCAACCGCCGCGAAAACTTACGAAACACCCTGCAGATGTGGACGAAAAGGCATGTCATGGGGGCCCTCCTTAGGAACAACGGGTTTCGAAGATGGTGAAACCGACGCTCCGACATCTGATGATTGAACGCAAATCATAACCGAACTGCATCCATCTCTCAAACGACGTTGCCGGCTTCCCTCCGAACGGGGGCCGCATCTTCTTCCGCAAACGGTGGTTTCACCCTGTAGGGCCGGCATAAGACAGCTTCTGCTTACGCTGGCACATATGCATCCTTGCGCTTGACCTTCGGCTGGGGGCGCCTTGCACCCAAGCCGTCGTTTCACGGAACGCGCGATCGAAAACGCCGCGAACACCCTGAACCAGGCGTTGCCGGCCAGGTCCGAAAGCTTATACGTGATGAAAGCATGTCGGAGAAGGCCATGTCGGCAACGGCACGCGCTTGGCCTCGGACCTTGTCGCTGTTGCCCTCCCCCCAAGGGAATGGCCGCGGGCGAACGAATTCCTACAATGGAATATTATCGTGTTTTTTCCACGGATTTTGCAGTTGCTTGCCACGCAGCGAGGCAAACGCCCGACAGACCCGGCGCCGAGTGGAGTGCGGCATGATGACCTCATCGATAAACCCCTTCTCGGCCGCCACGAAAGGATTGGCGAAGCGCTCTTCGTATTCCTTTGTCCAAGCGGCGATCTTGCGAGGATCGCCCGCCTCGCTCCGGTAGAGGATCTCGGTTGCCCCTCTGGCCCCCATCACCGCGATCTCGGCAGTGGGCCAGGCATAGTTGAAATCGCCGCGCAGATGCTTGGAGGCCATCACGTCATAAGCCCCACCATAGGCTTTCCGCGTGATCACCGTGACCTTGGGCACCGTCGCCTCGCCGTAAGCGAAAAGCAGCTTCGCGCCATGTTTGATGACCCCGCCATATTCCTGACTGACGCCCGGTAGAAAGCCCGGCACGTCGACCAACGTCAGAACCGGAATGTCGAACGCATCGCAGAAACGGACGAAACGG
>JBCCVK010000208.1:0-4967 GCA_039195495.1 Pseudomonadota bacterium | reverse complement strand
GCGGCGGCGGCGATCTGAATGCCGTCATTCTTGCCCTTGATGAAAGGCCGGATGATCTTGCCGGGCGTCGGAAGCAGGAATTTCGACGTGTCCGAGGCCACCGTTGCGCTGGCCGACAGGAGGGGAGAAGTTGGTGTCGCCGGAGCCGGGCCGTCCTTCGGCAGCGCTTTGGTCGAACTGGGCGGCGTCGGCGTCGGCGATCCGGTTCCGGGGGCGGTAACCGGAGATACGGCCGGGGCGTTGCGTACGGGGATCAGCAAAAACTGGCCCGCGCGCAACGTGAAATCGCTGTCGAGACCGTTCCACTCTGCCAGGCCGCGCACCGAGACGCCATGAAGACGCGAGATGGAATAGGCGGTTTCTCCGGCGGTGACCTTGTGTCGTATCGGCTCCGGTCCCGTTGCGGCCACCGGCGTGATCGACGTGCCGGGATCGGGGTCCTGCGGGGCGCGGTCCAGCGCGGTTGTGGCGATCGCGGCGATGTCGATGCGTTCCTCGGCGGGCAAGGCCGCGGCGGCGGACGAGACGTTGCCGTCGGGGTCGACGCGGCGAGGCAGGGCCAGCACCTCGTCCTTGCGCAGGGGCGTATCGGCGGCAAGCCCATTGTAGCTGGCCAACTCCGTGGCGTCGAGGCCCACACGCGCGGCGACATCGCGCACGGTGTCTCCGCGTCTTGCGACCGCCATCTGATAATTGGGATAAGAGATTACGCCCCGATCATCGGGGCGGGGGCGATTCTGCGTCGTTTGGCGGGCGGCGCTGGCGGTTTCGAACCCGTCGCCCAACCCCCTGAGATCCAAATCGCCGTTCGTACATGCGGCCAGGGCCAATATGGCCACATTCGCAACCGCCGTTTTGAGCCTGATAACGGACATTCGTGCCTGATCCTCGTCCTGCCGCCCCTGTTGTCGGAGCTTTTTTTAATCATCTATTCCTGCGCTATGCCTTCGACCAGCGGTACGAACCGGACCGGACGCAATTCGGTGTAATCGAAGCCTTTCTCGGTTCTCGTGACCTTGATGAGGCTTTGCACCGCGTCCGATTGCCCGACTGGCAGCACCATGATACCGTCGATGCGTAATTGTGCCAACAGTGGACCGGGCGGATCCTCGGCGGCGGCGGTGATCAGAATGCGATCGAAAGGGGCCTGCTCGGGCAAGCCGAAACTGCCGTCGCCGGTCATTACCGTGACGTTGGTTAGATTGAGCCGGTCGAGGCGGCCCTGTGCGTCGCGCGCCAGGCGCCGATGGCGGTCGATGGTGTAGACCCGGCGCGCAAGCAGGCTGAGAATCGCCGCCTGATAGCCCGATCCGGTTCCGACCTCGAGCACCTTGTCGCGGGGACTGACGTTCAGGGCCTGGGTCATGAGGCCCACGATCGACGGTTGACTGATCGTTTGACCGCAAGGGATGGGCAGCGGTGTGTCTTCATAGGCGCGCTCGGTGAAAAGTCCGCGAATGAAAGGACCGCGATCGATCTTTTCCATCGCGGTCAGAACCCGGGCATCCGTGATCCCCTTCGAGCGCAGCGCGAAGAGAAACCGCATCTTGCGTTCGGCTTCGGTCTTCATTCCAGACGATCTTTCAGCAAGGCGATACTGCGGTGATCCGTCAGATCCGCGCGCATCGGCGTCACTGAAATGTAGTCGTCCAGATTGGCCGCTACGTCGGTTCCCTCGGCTGTGCGCTCGTTCTGTCGGCCGCCTTTGATCCATAGGAAACGGCGGCCAGAAGGGGACAGATGCGGCTCGACGGAGAAGCGGCTGGTCGGGCGGAAGCCCTGAGCGGCGACGCGGATGCCCCTGACGTCCGCGCCGGCAACGGGTGGAAAATTGACATTGTAAAACAGCCTGTAAGGATCGTCATCCCAAAGCCCGTTTTCGAGCAGCCGGCGGACAAGGGCCGCGCCGTGATCCGCGGCGGCCTGAAACGGATCGTCGAGACCGTCGTTGGCAGGGCCGTAGAATTGCGACAGCGCGATGGCCGGCAGCCCTTGCAATGCGGCTTCGAGCGCGCCGCCCAGGGTGCCGGAATAGAGCACGTTTTCAGCCGCGTTGTTGCCCCGATTTACCCCTGAGAGCACCAGGTCGGGCGGCGTGTCGCGCATGACGTCATAAAGGGCGGCCAGAACGCAGTCGGCGGGACTGCCTTCGGCGGCGAAACGGAATGGACCCAATTTGGCAATCATGGTGGGATGCGTGTAACTGATGCAATGCCCGACCCCTGATTGTTCGAATGCGGGGGCTACGGTCCAGACTTCGCCCTTTGATCCGGCCACCGCCTGGGCGATCTTGTCGAGCACCTTCAATCCCGGTGCATTGATGCCGTCGTCATTGGTGATCAGAATTCGCATCGCCTATCCACCCTGCCGTTCTGAGCCTTACTAGGTCAGCCGATGTATCGCGGCAAGGGGAGGGTGCCCGGGATGTCCCGCCATTTAGGGTGGTGGAAGAAGGCATATCGCAAACGGCACTGCCCTCGGCGCGGGCGTGCGTGGGCACGGCGTGCCCGCCGGAGGTTCGGTTGTAAATGCCGGTCGGACGCCGGATCTGTCTTTCACGGCGTCGCTTTCAACGATGATTCCGGTCGTGACCGCTGATCCGCGCCCGTTGCCGTTTGGATCAAACGAGAGCGTATGAGTTGACGATACGCATGGCTTCCGCATGGGGGTCGGTAAGTTTCGTACGATCCTCGCCCGGAAAGAAACGGGCGCGCGTGGTCGTGGGCATGGGGGCCGGGGTGTCGATGATCACCCTCGGTCCGAATTTTCGATGCTCGGCGGCCCAGGCGCGGGCCAGCGTAATCTGCGCGGCCTTGCTCGCGGCGTAGGGTCCGAAGAATTTCTCATCCGGATGCGGATCGTCGAAGAAAAGCGCCGCGGGCGCCGCGGCGGGATTCAGCAATGGCGCGATCAACGGAATCAGCCGTCCCGTGGCATGGACGTTGATCCGCACCGTTTGTGACCAGTCCTTTTCATCCATATGGCTCGCGGGCGCGAGCGGCGGGGCATGGACCGCCGCGTGGATGAACAGATCCAGCTTGCCCCAGCGATCATGGATACTGCGGCAGAGTTGTTGCATCGCCGCTTCGACGGCGATGTCCATGGGGGCCAGAGTGGCGCTGCCGCCTTTCGCCTTGATCCGATCGTCAAGCGCCTCGAGCGCACCCACTGTGCGCCCGACGGCGACGATGTGATGCGTAGGGCTCAGCGTCTCGGCCAGAGCGGCGCCAAGCCCCCGGGAGGCGCCGGTGATGAGGGCGAGCCTGGTCATGGGCGTGGTTTGGGCGCGCATGCGGCCGCGGCCGGGGGGTGGCTGTCCATATGGGCGCATTGCCCGTGAAAGAAATCAATCGGCGAAACGCATATCGAACCCGAATGTTGGCGTCGTGACCTCCGACGTCCCGCTGGCGAATCCTTGCGGGGCGGGAAACGTCCGGGGGGCGACGGGCTCATCCGCTTGTCGTGCCGCCACCAGGGCCGCAATCGCCGACCAGTTCCTCATAACGTTCAAGGAGCCAGCCGGGGACGTCACTGGGAATTTGCGCCTCCAGGGAGGCTTGCACGCGGGCGAAGATCTGGGCCGAACTGCTTTCGTCGACCATCGGGACCGAATCGTCAAGCACGACGCGATCGTAGACGAGAAAGGCCACCGCCACCAGCAACAGCCCCCTGAGCGCGCCGAAGATGAAGCCCAGGACGTGATCGGGGCCGCCGAGTACCGATCGCTGGATCACGCTCGAGAAGATCGGCGTAAAAAGCGATACCAAAACCAGCGCCAGGGTGAAAACGGCCGCGAACGCCGCAATGATCGACAGCTCGCAACTGTCGGTCAGAAACTCGCCGACGACGGGAATTTCCTTGATCAGCGGCTCGGCCCTGCCGGCGAACATGAAGGCCAGAACGGCGGCGGCGATCCAGCCGAGGATCGACATCATCTCGCGCACGAAGCCGCGTGAATACGCCAGAAGAGCCGAGATCACGACCACGACCGCAACGATCCCGTCAAGAATGGTGAAGCCTTCCATGTTTCCTCGCTCTGCCCCTGGCTGTGCTCAGCCCGCGCCGAAGATCTCCCCTACCAGCCGCCCCAGATCCGGCATCCGCCGCACCTTCAATCCGGTCATGCCGTCGGTTTCGGACCGCGTCGGTGCGATGGCTTGTGTGAAACCAAGTTTCCGGGCTTCTTTCAACCTATTTTCTGTCTGATGAACCGGCCGAAGCGCGCCGGACAGGCTCAACTCGCCGAAAACCACGGTATCGGCCGGAACCGCCGCGTCCTCGCGCGCCGAAAGCAATGCGGCGGCCACGGCGAGATCGGCCGCCGGTTCCGAAATGCGCAGGCCGCCCGCGACATTCAAATAGACATCCAGTCCGGCGAAGGAGATGCCGCAACGGGCCTCGAGCACGGCGAGAATCATCGATAGCCGCCCGCTGTCCCATCCGATCACGCTGCGTCGCGGCTGGCTGAGGGAAGATGGAGCGACCAGCGCCTGCAGTTCGACCAGCACGGGCCGGGTGCCTTCGATTCCGGCGAAGACGACCGAACCGGGAGTTGGAGCGTCTCGCTCACCCAGAAAAAGCGCAGAGGGATTGGCGACCTCGCTAAGTCCCGCGCCGGTCATCTCGAACACGCCGATCTCGTCAGCCGGACCAAAGCGGTTTTTGACCGCACGCAGAATGCGGAACTGATGCCCGCGCTCGCCTTCGAAGTAAAGCACCGTGTCGACCATATGTTCAACCACGCGGGGACCCGCGATCTGGCCCTCCTTGGTGACATGTCCCACAAGGAGCACGGCCGTGCCCTTGCGCTTGGCGAAGGTTACCAGTTCGTGCGCCGCCGCGCGTACCTGACTGACCGAGCCGGGGGCGCTGTCCACCGTGTCCAGCCACATGGTCTGGATTGAATCGATGACTGCCAGATCGGGCTTTTCGGTGTCGAGCGTCGTGAGGATATTGCGCAGATTGGT
>JBCCVK010000207.1:0-4969 GCA_039195495.1 Pseudomonadota bacterium | reverse complement strand
CGGTCTCCTGCCTTTGCCTGACCGTGCGGCAACCACAGGGGACGCTGGTTGGCGCCATTCGTTTCTGGCCCATCCGCGTCGGCGGCAATCCGACACTGCTTCTGGGACCGCTCGCGGTCCATCCAACCCATCAAGGAGAAGGGATCGGCAGATCGTTGATCCTGACAGGTCTGAACAAGGCGCGCGACAGGGGATGGAGCCGCGTGCTGGTGATCGGTGATCATCTCTACTATTCACGCTTTGGTTTTTTTCGTGTTTCGAAGGTGGAATGCCCATCGCCGACCGATTCAAAGCGGATTTTGGGATACGATCTGACGCCGGGGGGGTGGGATCGCATCGACGGCGCGGCGGAAAAGTGGACGTTTTGAAAAAATCCACGCGGCGGCGCGTCTTTCATGCCTGTGGCGGCTTGAAAGGGTGGTCGGCACCTCGGGCGGGTCGTGGAGCTCAGCCGCCATGTGGCGGGCGCAGAAACCGAAGCCAGGCAGGCCACCATAGGCGTCTTCGCGTTCTATAACCGGCAATCTGACCGGTCCGGCATCCCGCCTGTTTAGGGGGGCGCCGGATGAAGTTGGCAACAAGCGCGAAGTGGCTTAATCCGGGCTTTTCGCGTCGGCCCGATTTTTTAGCTGGCTTTTTTCTGGTCCCGGCACCGGTTTTGGGGCGATGGGCGGCGTTTCCGGTCCCAAGGACGTGGCGGCGGAGACGATGACATCGAACGCTGGACGGGGCGCCACTTCAACCCGGCCTCGATGGAGGTCCCCTGGGTCTTGTCGGTCATGGGGAATTTTCTCGGCCTGCGTTATTCCTGTCTGCGCAACAACACGTTCTTGCGCATGCGCATCTCCATCGTGAAGCCCTGGGCAGTCAGCGAGGCGAGCAGAGCCTCTGTCCGTTCGGCCCCGATGACATGCGGGTGGAGTTCGACCACCATCGCCCTGACGCCTTCTGGCACGGGGCTGGTCAAAAGATCGGCTTCCGCGCCCTCCACGTCCATCGCCAAGATATCGGGTCGCACTTCGGCCAGCGCATCGGCGAACGTCTGACTCGGAACCTCGATCGCGGTCTGCGCTCCGGCCACTGCGTCGAATCGTTGATAAAGAGAGGATGACAAGAGGTTTTCGGCCACATGAAACGGCTTTGAATCTCCGTCGGCCGTAATCATCTTCATGCGCAATTCCGGCCGCGGCGCATCGGCATTCAGCGCGTAATTGTCTTGAATGACGTCTTTGAGGGCGGGGTTCGCCTCATACGAGACCACACTGCCTGCCGGCCCCGCAAGTCGCGCGGCCAGCAGCCCGGTCAGTCCGATGCCGGCCCCGATCTCGAGAACCCGGTCTCCGGGCACGACCGCCGCGCGCAACAACACCCGCTCGTAAGTCTCGTAGGTTTCCTTATACAAGGACTTGGTGATGGATTGAACGAACTCTGGACGCCGGGCCGCGATTCTGACGTCATCGATTCGAATGACCGAGAGTTTGAACACCTTTCGCCAGCGATATGCCATTCTCGTATTCATGAACATTCATATACCCTCAAAATGATATCCGTCTAGCTCTACTCCCGCCTGCCGCGACGGGACGGGTGACGCTCACGTCGTTTTCAAATTCCGAAGCGGGATGTTGTGCGCCGCCGCCGCCGGTGGCAAGGACTTTGCGGTCGCTTCCGGCTTGATCGCGGCGGATGCCGATCCGCGGAAACTTCACAGCCAGGGAGAAGTGAAAGGAAGGGCCTCCCTATCTCAAACGCGCGGCCCCTCTGCCGCAGCAGATCGGGGACATCGGGAAGGCGCGGACCCGACCGTGCAAGCGCTTCCGCCATCTCAGTCGAAATGGAAAACCCCAGCCGTGGGTGCTGTCGGCAGTCGCGCGTGAACTGGCGGGTTTCACCTGGGACATCGCACGAAAAACGTCGCTGACCGCTTGACCGGTCCGCCCAACCTGCCCGTGCAGTCCGCTGGAGATGGCGGCCACGCACGGATAGGGAAATCCTCGGTCTACGCTTTGGGGCGGATATCCGGCCTTAGAGAGAGGCCACCCCGCATCGAATTTGCTCAGACGGTATCCAACCCGCGGATGAGAGAAGGACAACCATCGGTTCGGCCCACCGTCTCCAGCGCCTGTACAGGCTACAGATTTTGACGATCCCGTGCCAGCGGGGCAGGCTTATCGTGCCGGGAAAAGAAAAAACGCTCAGGAGAGCGTAGGATTTCACACTCTCCCGCAAACGGTCTCTTTATCGGGCTTTCGCCTTGCTTTCCCTGCACGTCTTCTAAAGCCGAACGGTTTCGGCACCCGGAACCCGCCCACATGCGGATGCCTTGCATTCGACATTGCAAACGCAAGGCACCGAACAGACGTGATCAGACCTGATCAAATGGCATCCGGCGATAGCGCCGGCCGGTCGCCGCGTAGATCGCGTTGGCTACGGCAGGCGCCGTTGGTGGCAGCCCGGGCTCTCCTACGCCGCCGATGGGGGCGCCGGTGTCGACGATCTCGACGTCGATGTCCGGCACCTCGTCCATGCGCAGGATCGGGTAGCCGTCGAAATTCGACTGTTCGGCACGCCCATCGCGCAGCGTGACCTGGCAGCGGAGCGTCGGTCCCAGCGCGTCGATGACCGCCCCGGTCATCTGCGCTTCGACCTGTCCGGGGTTGATCGCCTCGCCGCAATCGAAGGCGAGCCAGATGCGGCGCACGACCGGTCGATCCTCTATTATCTCGACCTCGGCAACTTGGGCACATCGTGCGCCATAGCTTTCCACGATGGCGACACCCCGGCCCCAGTTTGGCCCCGGCAACGGTGTGCCCCATCCCGAACGCCGTTCGACGGACTCAAGCACGGCCATGTGCGATGGGTGGTCGGCGTATTGGCGTTTGCGGAAGGCAAGCGGGTCTTCGCTCGCGGCTTCGGCCACCTCATCCATGAAGGCTTCGAGGAAGAATCCGTTCTGGCTGCTGGACACCGCGCGCCAGGGGCAGGTGTTGGGCGGCACGTCGACCACATGGTGGTCGAGGCGGAAGGCCCCCGGCACGTATTTCTGATCCACGAGCGTGGCGTGGGAAAAGAAGTCGAGGTTGTTTTCGATCCGAACGTGGCTGTATTCGCGGCCCATCATCGGCCCGGACAGCCGGACGTGCAGGGCGGAGATGCGATTGTCGTCGTCCAGCGCCGCGCGCAGGCGGGCGGCCATTGCCGGGCGATATTGGCCCTGCTGCACGTCATCCTCGCGCGCCCAGATCACTTTGACCGGGCGTCCGCCAACCGCGCGGGAAGCCAGCACCGCCTGCTGCGCCACCTCGCCATGGGCTTTGCGGCCAAAACCGCCGCCCAGATACGTGGTGTTGATGAAGATGTGTTCGGGCGACAGCCCCGTGACCTCTCGTAGCGCGTTCAGGACCGTGTCGTGGCCTTGGGTCGACAGCCACACCTCGCAGCGTATATCGCTGACTTGTGCAACGCAGCTCAGCGGTTCCATCGCGAAATGGGCGAGGAAGGGCACTTCGTAATCGGCTTCGATCACCGTATCGGCGGCAGCGAGTGCGGCAAGAGCATTCCCCCGGTCGACCGCCGCGGGCGCGTCCGCAAGCTCCAAGCCCGCATGCATCTCACGCGAGATATCGGCGCTCGACACACCATCGTGCGGCGATGAACCCCACGTTATGTCGAGCCCATCGGCCAACTGCTTGGCCTTCCACCAGCTTTCCGCAACCACCGCGGCCCCACCGGGCACTTGGACGACAGCGGCAGCGCCGGGAGCGGACGCCGGATCAAGCCGCTCCACGTCCGCTCCGAAGACGGGCGACAGCCGAACCGCGGCGTGCAGCATATCGGGCAAGCGCACATCAATGCCGTAGATCGCGCTGCCGTCGGTCTTGGGTGGCGTGTCTATACGCGGCACCGGTTGACCTACATAGCGACGCGTCTCGGGGGCGCGGAGTGCAGGCGCTTCCGGCAGCGGCAGAGCGCTCGCCGCATCGATGAGGTCCTCGATAGGCATGTGTTGCGTGCCGGAGGCGTCGACAACGAAGCCCGCATCGATGTCGAGCGTGCTGGCATCCACGTTCAGCTCTTGGGCCGCGGCGCTCGTCAATACGTTGCGCGTTCGTGCGGCTGCCAGCCGCAAGGGCCCGATCCAAGCTCGGATGCCAAAACTACCTACGCTCCGCATCTGGCCGAAGAAGAGCCGATATTCCGGTGCGGGCTGCGTTGGTACGGTCAGTTGCACCTGTTCGATATCGACGCCCAATTCGTCCGCGACAATCGCGGCATACCCGGTATGCGTGCCTTGACCCATTTCAGATGTGGGCGAAAGGATCGTCACGCGACCGTCCGGCGACAGGCGCAGATAAGCGTTGAATGCGCGCGGTTGCGCGGCTTTGGACTTGCTCGTAACAACGAAGGGGACCAGCAAAGCAGACGCTGTGCCAGCCAGAAAATCGCGGCGGGAAAGATCGCGTGTCATGTTGTTCTCCTCAACCCTCGCGCGCGATTTCGGCGGCACGCTTGACGGCCGCGCGGATGCGTGGATAAGTGCCGCAACGGCAAAGTACGCTGCTCATGGCCGCGTCGATGTCATCATCTGTGGGCTCAGGCGTTTCGGCGAGAAGCGCCGCCGCCGTCATGATCTGACCAGACTGGCAATAGCCGCATTGCGGCACGTCGATCTCAGCCCAAGCGCGCTGCACCGGATGACTGCGGTCATGAGACAGACCTTCAATCGTCTGCACGGTCCGCTCTTCGACCGCAGTAAGGGAGAGAGAGCACGAAAGCACCGGCGATCCATCGAGCAACACCGTGCAGGCGCCGCATCGTGCGATCCCGCAGCCATATTTCGTGCCGGTGAAGCCCAATTCGTCCCGTAGCACCCACAGAAGCGGCGTTTCCGGGTCTGCCTTTGCGGTTACAGATGTTCCAATCAGGGGGAAAGTCGTCATCATACGCAAACCTCCTGATGTCTGATTGGTCG
>JBCCVK010000206.1:0-5007 GCA_039195495.1 Pseudomonadota bacterium | reverse complement strand
GTGAAGGGGAACATGACAATCGCGACGACCGCGATCATGATTGAGGCGAGGAACAAGCCGATGATTTTTGCAAGCATACCATCATCTCCACAGCCGGGAATGTATCGGATCAACTCAGTTCATGGTACAGACACGGAAGGTCCCGTGTCTACTGTCCACTGAACCGCCCCCTTTCCAACGACTCTTGCAAACCGCCTCTGAAGATCCGGAACTCGGTGTCCTTGGGCCAGGACAGCTTCAGACGGGAGATGAACCGGATTTGTCTCGCCGCCTCTTCGATCCGGCGGGCGATGTCCGCAATCGTCTCACGCCGGCGCAGCCGGAACCACTCGGTCCCGCGACCGTCGCCGCGGCCCAGGAAGCGCCGGCGCAGACGCCGCAGCACCAGTTGTTCCGTGAAATAGGCATTCGGCATCGACAGCGTGTAGACGATCTTCAAGCGTCCATCCACCTTGCCCTTCAACTCGGCACGACGGTCCTTGGTGCGCCTGGTCGTGTAGCCCACCTTGAACAGATCCGGCTGATCTTGGGATTGCATCAGATAGACCGTGCCCCAGCGGGGACGGCGCTGAAACCAGCGGATCGATCTACGTCTGTAATGGCGCATCGTTTAGGCTCCTCGACCGCACCATACATCCAACTCCAGCACCAGAAATTCCAGCCTTCTTTCTTAGACAAAAGACCAGGGCGGCGCGCTGCGCCGCCCTGCATTTAGTCAGAGCAAAAAGGTGGACCGGTTCGGGATCGATACGTCTCCTTTTCCTGGATGAAAACTTTGCCCGATTAATCGCACAGGCATGAAATCCATCCACGCATAATCATCTATAAGACGCTCAATCCACTCTGGATTGAACAGTTTCATACCCACGGCGTCTTACCCCATATTAGACAAAAAGTATCAAAGATAAGGGCGCAAATAAAATGACCGTTCCAGATACTATCACTGATCCTGTGGCTTTCACTGAGCTAATAATATACGCTGCGATGAATTTTCTAATTCTCACCATACTGATCGCTAGCTTCGCAACAAGCTATAATCCGCGCGATAACAAGCTCTATTTTCTATTTTATTTACTGCTAATCGTCACCTTCATTTTCCAGCATATTATCAACCTTATCCTTTTAATTTTCACCATGATAAGTATGTTCTGGATTTCACACATGGGAGAAAAGACACCAGAAAAGGGTGGTCCAAACACGCGAAATCCACCTGATGGCAGTAATAATAGGCCAGATAGAGATGGTCCAAACACGGGAAACTCACCCGAAAGCGCAAAAATGACGTTAGATAAAGAAAAAAAGAAAACTCTAACTGAAGCCTGACAGGAACCTCCAAAAAAGTGCGTTTGGCCCTTTCGCGCCCATTGGTCGCGAACCGCGCTTTAGGCTTCAGCCGGCAGGGCCGGCCTTCGCCCGGAACGTCGCGCCCTCTCCTCCCTGACACGAATGGCCCCTGCCCCGTCTCTCCGAGCCGCGTCCTGGTCCGCGTGTCATGGTCGGCCGAGGGCGCGCCGATCCGCCCTTGCGGGTGATAATCGCTAGGGCACGGATCTGCGATCCGATCTTTTTTTGTTCCTTGGGGTTCGGGCGAGCCGAACGCCGCTGCGGGACGTTTTGGGAACCGCCGGTTCCCCCACGCAACCCCGAAATACTGCGCCCAAAGGGGTGTCCCCAACCACGGTCACGGCTGCGCCGCGCTGCGTGGCCGGGTGATCCCCCTCCCCTTTGGGCTGGATTTCGGCATTGCGCGGGTCCCCCTCCTGCCCTCGCCGGGAGGCAGGGTTTGAAGAGACGGGCCGCTGCGCGGTCCTCCCTTCAACCCCCGCCCGATTTTGGCAGCAGACCAGAACGGGCAAGCACCACAAGAGGAAAGACCACCATGGGATACACGGTGATGAATTACGGCGCGAAGACCGACATCGATGCGGCGCGATATGTTCTCAAGAACGAAATCGAGTTCGAAGATGGGCCGGACCGCAATCGGGTTCTGGCGTTCGCCAACGTCATCGATCCGGACGGCTTGGGTTACGGGTTTTTCACCCATGCCGCCGTTGAAGTCGTGCGCGGCAAGGAAAGGGCCGTGACCGCCTTTGTGGTCAAGCAACACCGGACCGGATTTGAAATCGGCTGGACGATCACGCCCGAGACCATGGGTCCATACGAGACCCGTTGCCCCGCCGCCCTTCTGGACATGCTGACCGCGCCGGAAAACCCATGTGCCAGAAACTTCCGCGCCAAGGCGCGCGCCCGCGCCGAGGCCGGAGGCCATCAAGCCCCGATCTTCACCATGAACGGAAGGGGGTGAGCCATGACGAGCACCAATGACTTGATGAAACATTCGCGCCTGAGTTTCGCGGCGCAGCAGGACGGCAGCACCGAGGCACGTTTCGCCATGAACATCGGAGCCGATATCGTTTGCCGCTACTGGCCCGTGAGCGAACCGGGCCGCGATCCATGGACCTATGAATTGGAGACCATCGGAAGCGAGACCGGTGGGCGCTATTCGCATGTGTCCGAACGCGGATGCCGGATCATGATCATTCGCCATCTGGTCAAGGCCGGAGTGATGGGAGCGCCCGAGGACAACACGCATCTGGACGCACGCAACGCCGAAATCGCCGCCGAGACCGAGACCGCGCGCGAAGCGATGACCGGCAAGCCGCGCGTCGGCGATTTCGTCATCATGCCGGACGGCACCCTTGAGCGGTGTTGCCATGCCTGGCCCGATGGTATGCAGACCACCCACGGCGGCAGCTTCCATGTAAGCACGGACGGTCATTCGAGCTTTTCGGGTAGCCTCAATCGCTCACGGATTTGGGAGTATTTCAAGGACACCGGCGAAACGCGGCGCGGCAAGTTCTGGTTTTTCTCGCATGGCCGGGCGGGTGCGGGTCGCGGTGTTGACGTGTTCCTGCCCTGCCGTGTCTATCGGCTCGACCCCTTTCCCATGACCGAGGATGAAGCGCGCGCCCATCCCAAGGCGACAGCCGTTGCCAAGGCATGGGGCGAAAACCACCGTGACCATCTGGCCGCAATCGCCGCGCTGATGAAAGGCGATGCTTGATGAAATAGCCCCGAGAGGGGACGGCGCACGCCGTCCCCGCCTTGCGGGCGCGGATAATGGAGAACGAGACATGATTAGACTCATCGAACAAAGATTGACCGATGGTTCGACCGTTTGGAACATCGAATATGACGGCCAGGAGATTCCTTGCGTGGATTACGAAATGGCGATGAAACTTGGTTTCACGATGCAAGCAGCGATCCCCGGCGGCATGTTCAGCCAAGACAAGATTACCCGTTTTGCTTAAGGGCGACTGCGAAAACCATGACCTACGAAGATTTCAAAAAGGCTCAGAATCGATTGCTCGCCGACATGGCCGCCAAGGCGCAGGTTCTAAGGGAGCTGCGCGGCGGTCGGATCGGGCCGATGGGGTTGACACCGGATCACGTCAAGGCAACGCCCGAATGGAGGCAGGCCAAGGCGGCATTCCATGCGGCGGAGGCGAAGCTGAAAAAGTTCAACGGCGCTTTCGTCAAGACGTTCAAAAAGGAAATCAAGGCTGACATTCAAGCACGCCGCGACGCGAAAACGGTCTGAAAGCCCCTTTCGCCTTGCGGATATCCGATCATTGAAAGCAGGGCGGCAGGGTTTGAAGAGAGGGGCCGCTGCGCGGTCCTCCCTTCAACCCCCGCCCGATTTTGGCACCAGACCAGAACCGGCAAACACCACAAGAGGGAACGATGAACATGCACACTTATGAGATTGTTCGATGCAACGCCGCTGGTGACATTGTTGAACGAGTGACCTATCCGCGAATCCGCGAACAAATTCCAACTAAAGCCCCGGAGGCAGGTATGCAAAAATCACCGATGGATTATTTCAGAGACCGGATGAAGGAAGCCCTAGACCTCGCGGCACAAGATGGCGTTCCTTGGAGCCTGATTCAGAAAGAGCTATTGAACCGGCTGGAAGAGAACCGGCCAGACAGTGACCGCAAGTTTTCCAACTAACGCCGGAGAGCACCATGGCTTACTACAAAGCAACCGTCGAAATTCTTGTGGATGTTAAAGACGAAGGCGAAGCTTGCGATTGCATTGCCGAAACTCTCCGTCCGCACCTCAAAGAGTTCGAATCCACGTCTTCAATGATCGACTGGCGCTATTCTGATCAGAACTCGTTTCCCGCGCCTGACGATGGCGCGAACTTCGAATACGCAAATTCCAACTAAAACGGCGCAGTGTTCTAAGGCCCGGAGGACGACATGCCGAACGTATATTACGAAATCGATCATGGGATCGACAGCCGCGATGCCGTCATTCACATCGACCATCTTCATTCGCATGGACAGTTTGTCGTCGCTTGTGGACAGCATAGCGTTGCAGTTCTCGTAAAGAATGGAAAGGTCAGCATCAACCACGGACCGAACAACCCGCTTGAACACCTTTCCACCCGCGACGTGAACGGCCCCGACGGGATGGCGGAAAGGCTCAAGGAAGCCGGATTTCGACCGCTCAAGCAGGGTTATCAAGAGTGGCGACCTGTTTATGCTGATTGGGTGTCTGACGCGTCCCGTTAACTGTTCAAAATTCGCGGCAGGGCATATGCGCCAACGCGCCAGACAGAACCATCATACACCAAGAACCAGAGATACCAACAAACGCCCAGAGTAGATGATGCCCGAGCGGTTGCGCGCCGCCGACTTTCATCTTCCTTCAAGTATCCTCGGGGGGAGCGCCCAAAGGCGCGGGGGGCAGACCGCCCCCATACCGCAGGCTTTCAGCAGGAAGCCATGGGTGCGCTTGCCGACAACACCTAAGATCAGTTTGGCCCTTTCGCCCCCTTTGGTCGCGAACCGCGCTTTAGGGGTCGCTTCAGTTTGGGGGCAGAATGACACCCCAAGATCAACCTGCGACAGAAATTCTATATTGAATACAGTCGAGTAGCCAACTGTTGGTTTTTCGCACTTGGGACACGAGATAGCCTGTCTCGAAACCGACCGTTTT
>JBCCVK010000205.1:0-5022 GCA_039195495.1 Pseudomonadota bacterium | reverse complement strand
TCTCGATCCAGCCGAGACCGCCGAGGCGACCGTCAAAAATGGCCGTGCAGGTGTCACGGAAGTCTTGCGAGGTGTAGGTGTAGACGCCGATGACGGTGATTTCCTGCAAGGTGATCCGACGGATGTCGAAGCCGCCCGCACCGCCACCAAGCCCGACATGAAGGATCACGCCGCCCGGCCGGGTGACGGCCGAGGCCGTGGCGCGGGTGGTGTCGTATCCCACCGCATCGATCGTCAGATCGAAGCTCTGGCCTTCGATCCCCTCGGGCGCCAGAGCGGTAATCCCGGCATTGTGTTCGAGATAGGCGCGGCGCATCGGGTTCGGATCGACGAGCACGACGCGCGCGCGCGTCTGCGCGGCGAGGCACAGCGCGGCCGCAACCCCGATCGCCCCGCCCCCGATGACCAGGGCGCGTTCCGGCGCCTCCGGCGGCAGGGCTTCGATTCCCAGCCGCACCGCGTGCCAACTGACCGCGACGGGTTCGGCGAGCGCGGCCTTCTCCAGACTCACGCCGTCAGGCAGGGTGACGAGGTTGCGCGCGGGCATGGCAACGTATTGCGCGAAGGCCCCTTCACGGGGCGGCATGGAGATGATCTGCCGCTCGGCGCAGAGATTTTCGCGCCCCGAGACGCAGGCGCGGCAGATCGTGCAGCTCACGAGCGGGTTGATCGTCACCCGCTCGCCATCGCGCGAACCGCCGACGATGGTGCCGGCCCCTTCATGACCCAGGATGAGCGGCGCGGGACGGCGGTCGTCATGGCCGAGATAGGCATGCATGTCCGAGCCGCAGATGCCGACGCTGTCGATGCGGATCAGGTGCTCGCCCGCGCCAGGTACGGGATCGGGAGCGTCGCGATAGGCCAGCGCCTCGGGTGCGGTATAGACAAGGGCCTTCATTTCGCGGTGAATCCCCCATCGACCATCAGGACTTGACCGGTGACATAAGCCGACATGTCCGAGCAGAGAAACAGCAGCGGGCCATCCATATCCTCAAGCGCACCGTTGCGGCCGATACAGGTCTGCGCGGCGTTGCGCGCGGCGCGCTCCGGGTCGTCGAAGACGGATGCGGTCAACTCGGTGCGGAAAAAGCCCGGGCCAAGCGCATTCACCGTGATCCCGAAGCGCGACCAAGCCTGAGCCATGGCACGGGTCATCTGCGCCACGCCGCCTTTCGACGCGCCGTAACTGAGCCCCCCCGGAAAGGCGCGATAGGACTGCAGCGAGGCGAAGTTCACAACCCGGCCCCAGCCGGTCTCCTTCATCGCGGAAACGAGATGCCTGGAAAGGAAGAACGGGGCGCGAAGGTTCAGATCCAGCGTCAGATCCCACCCTTCCGGCGTGACCTCGTCGGCCTCCTGCCGGACGTTGGTTCCTGCCGCATGAACCACGATGCCCGGCGGACCAAAGGGACCGGCGGCCTCACGCGCGCAGTGCTCGAGCGCCCCGCGATCGGCCAGATCGGCCGGCAGGACCGCGACCGCCCCTCCGACCTCGGCGGCGAGCGCCCGCAGCGCCTCGGCCCGGCGCGCGACGGCGACGACCCGCGCCCCCGCGGCCGTCAGCGTCAGGACGGCCCGGCGCCCGAGGCCGGAACTGGCGCCGGTGACAAGCGCCACGCGACCGGAAAGATCAAGTGGATCGGTTTTCGTCACGCTCGGTCCTCTGCCGTCAGATCGAACGCTTCCCCGGGGAAGAACTTCTCCAGTCGGATATCGGCGGTGCGGGCATGGGCCTCCATGCCTTCGAGCCGCGAAATCCGCGCCGTGGCCTCGGCAATGGATCTGGCGGCCTCGCGGGTGGACCGCTGCCAGGTCACGATCTTCATGTATTTGTGGACCGACAGCCCACCGGTATAGGTGGCCGCACGGGAGGTTGGAAGCACATGATTGGTGCCCGAAGCCTTGTCGCCGAAGGCCACGGTGGTCTCCTCGCCCAGAAAGAGCGAACCGTAGCAGGTCAGCCGGTCGAGCCACCAGTCGAGGTCTTCGGCCTGAACGGTCAGATGTTCCGGCGCATATTCGTCGGAGGTGGCGGCCATCTCCTCGCGATCCCCGCAGAGGATCACCTCGGCATAGTCGCGCCACGCGGCCGACGCGTTCTCGCGGTTCAACTCCGGCAGATCTCCGATCAGTTCGGGGACAAGACGCAGCACCTCCTCGGCGAGCGAACGGTCGTCGGTCACGAGCCAGACGGGCGAGTTGTAACCGTGCTCGGCCTGTCCGACCAGGTCGGTCGCCACCACGATCGGGTCCGCGGTCTCGTCGGCGAGGATCAGACTGTCGGTCGGACCCGCGATCATGTCGATGCCGACACGCCCGAAGAGAATGCGCTTGGCCTCGGCCACGAACTGATTGCCCGGACCGACGAGAATGTTGGCCCTGGGCAGTCCGAACAGCCCGAAGGTCATCGCGGCCACGCCCTGCACCCCGCCCATCGCCATGATCCTGTCGGCCCCGCAGATACGGGCGGCATGGACGATGGCCGGCGCGACGCCAAGGCCCGGGCGTGGCGGCGAGCAGGCCACGATATGTTTGCAGCCCGCGACCTTGGCGGTCGTCACGGTCATGATAGCCGACGCGATATGGCTGTAGCGCCCTCCCGGCACGTAGCAGCCGGCGGAATCGACGGGGATCGTCTTCTGCCCGGCGATCAGGCCCGGCACGATCTCCACCTCGAGATCTTTCAGCGTCGCCTTCTGCGCTTCGGCGAAGCGGCGCACGTTGTCATGGCTGAACTGGATGTCGGCCTTGATCTTTTCGGGAACCTGCGCGGTCGCGGCATCGATCTCCTCCTGGGTCAACAGGACGTTGCCCTCGTAGCCGTCGAACCTGGCGGCATATTCGAGCGCCTTCGCATCGCCGCCGACCTCGATCTCGTCGAGAATGTCCCGCACGATCTCGTGAACGTCCGAGGCACCGCTGCGCGGATTAAGGGGGGCTTTCTTGAGGTACTCTCTCGTCATCGGATCAGGTGTCCTATCGGTAGATTTGGGGAAGAAGCGATGTGGAAATCGCCGGGAAGTAGGCAATCAGCAACGTCACGATCAGCATGAAGCCGACAAACGGAATCGCACGCGCCGCGATTTTCAGGATCGACTCGCCGGTGATCCCGGACACCACGAAGAGGTTGAGCCCGAGCGGCGGGGTGATGAAGCCCACGCCGAGGGCGGTAATCATCATCACACAGAACTGGATCTCGTTCATCTCGATCTCCTGCGCGAGCGGGAAGAGGATCGGCGCCAGGATCACGATGTTGGGGGTCGTCTCCATCACGCAGCCCGCCGCGATCAAGATCAGCACCATCATCAGGATCAGTATCCAGGGCTGCTCGCTGATCGAGGTGGCGGCGGCGACGAACCCCTGCGGGACGCCGAGAATGGCGAGCGCCTGCGCCAACGGCAGGGAAAAGGCGATGATCGGCAGGATGACTCCGTTCACCTTGGCCGAACTCACCAGCATGGCGGGAAAATCGGAAAACTTCAGCGTGCCGATAACGAAGCCGATGGCGATGGTCGCGATAACCGCGACGGCCCCCGCCTCGGTGGGTGTCAGACGCCCCGAAAAGATCCCGTAGAAGATGATCCCCGGCACGACAAAGGCATACCAGCCCGACCTGACCGCTTTCCAGAGGTTGGTCCCCCATTCGCCCAAGCTCATCGATCCGCCGCCCTCATAGGCGTAGCGGCGGTTGACGAGCACGTTGGTGAGCAGGATCGAGCAGAGGATCAACAGGCCCGGAACGACAGCGGCGAGAAACAGAACGGAGACGTTCACGCCAAGCACGAGGCCGATAACGATATAGGCGATCGACGGCGGGATCAGGATGCCGGTACAGGCGCCCGCGGCCACCAGCGCGCAGGCATAGGGGCGCGGATAACCCGCCTCGACCAGCCGGTCAATGGTCATCCGGCCCACGGCAGCCGCACCTGCGGCGTCCGAACCCGAGATGGCCGCGAACATCCCGCAGACCAGGACCGTGGCCGAACCGAAGCCACCCTTTGCCCAGCAGGTGATGGCCTCGGCCACGTCGAGGAATTTCTTCGAGAGGCCCGTCCGGACCAGCACGTCGCCGGTGAGGATGAAAAGCGGCACGGAGGTCAACGCGAAGTGGTCGATACCGTGAAACAGGCTTTCGCCCACAAGGCTCAGCGGCAGGGCGCCCGACAGGATCAGCATCAGGATCGCGGCGGCCCCGATCGCCGCCCAAACCGGCACCGCCAGGGCGATAAGAATGACGAAGACGATCACGGGGATGTAGAAATCCCAACCGAGCTCGACGGTTTGGTTCGCGAGTTGTTGCCACATCATGGCCCGGGTCCCCTCAGTCGAAGAGCCTGTCGCCTTCGTAAACGGGACGCCCGTTCCGAAGGTCGGAGAGGTCGCGCAGGAACGATTGCACGAGCCGGAGGATCACCAATGCGAAGCCGAATGGCACCGCGAAAAGAAAGAAGACCTGGCTGATCCGCAATCCGTGCGTCACCGAGCCGAATTTCCAGGAGACGTGCACCGTTTCCCAGGACCAGTAGAGCGCGATCAGAGCGACCGCGAACATGACAAGGTCGCCAAAGACGTAAAGCAGGGACTTCACCGTTCGCGGAACGTAATTCAGGATCACGTCGATGCGGATATGCCCACGCTCCTTCACGGCCGCGGCCGCGCCGATCCAGACGAGGTAAATGAAAGAGTAGCGGACGATTTCCTCGCCCCAGATCGAGGAGTACGAGAACACCTCGCGCCGGACGACCTCGATGAACATCGTGCCGACCAGCATCACATAGAAGACAAGCAGCAGCCAGCGCTCCCCGTTCCTGTCTATGGCCCTGAAGATCTCGCGCATGCCTCCCCCTATTCCCGCAAGCCTTCGGTCGCCCGACACGCTTGCGACACACATGTTTGGATTTGGACGATGGACCGGCACCCGCATCTGCGCCGGTCCGACGTACCGCCTCTCAGGCGTCGTGCACGTAGTGACGGCCCATGGTGCCCGCGGCCTCTTCAAGACGGGCGAATGTCTCCATCGAG
>JBCCVK010000204.1:0-5046 GCA_039195495.1 Pseudomonadota bacterium | reverse complement strand
GGAAGCCTGTTTATGGGTTCATGACCTAGATCACCAGAGCGCATAGCTTCGCGAATGCGATGCGACATGAACCATGCAGTTTTCAGGCTTACACCAAGGATGCGATGCAACTGGTTGCTGCTAATGCCTTTCTTGCTACCCACCATCAAGTAGACCGCTTGCAGCCACACATGCATTTTGACGTGACTGGACTCAAAGATAGTTCCGACCTTAACGGTAAAGGGCTTGCGGCACTTGTAGCATTTATAGGTGCCAATGCGGGTGGACTTGCCGCCCATCTTGGACACGCGGTCACGCTCCCCGCACTTGGGGCAGGTCGCACCATGCGGCCAGACTCGCGCCTCAACGTACTTGTAGGCTGCTGCTTCGTCGTGAAAGTGCTTTTGAGACAGGCTAGACATGACGTAACTCCTTGTACTTACTATGTAAGAATCCAAATTGGGTACGTCAAGTATAATAACGCCTCAAACAGCGCTGCACACCCAACCAAGACACCCGAAAAATCCCCCGGCATATCCGCGTGGATGCCGGGGATGTCGCGCGCCACGCCGTCCCAATAATCCCATCGTGAAACCAACGCAGCGCATGATCGTCGGCCAGATCGCGTGCCAGAATAGGCGAACTTATTCGACAACATCGGCTCGGACCGGTCGTTGGGCTGCCCGGTCCAAACGATGGCAGCCAATCCGGGCCATGGCTGATCTCCGACAGATGATCTCGGTGCCGCTCCGGGGCCTGTTTCGCGAAGTCGCCCGCCAAACCTTCCAAAGCGTGGGACCGACCCGTTGATGCCGGATTTTGCTGCAAGTGGCGGTCTTGCCCGACAAGAGCCGCGTTTTCCGGCGGGCGGTACGTCTGCCTGGCGGGAGCGCCGATGCCTGCAGGACCATCCATCGGAAATCCGGCTTGGCGTTTTTGCAATATGTCGTGTCGTTCGTTGAATTTGGATTGGAGACGGTTCATGATCTAGTTTCCGCGTGCCGAAGGGAGATGCGCGATGTCCGATACGATCCGCTTCACGCTGGATGGGAACGAGGTGGAGACCCGAGCCGGAACGACGATCTGGGAGGTCGCGCATGAACGCGGCCTGATCATTCCGCATCTGTGTCACAAACCCTGGCCCGGATACAGGCCGGACGGAAATTGTCGGGTATGTATGGTCGAGATCGAAGGAGAGCGGACGCTTGCCGCATCGTGCATACGCGAACCCAGCGCGGGAATGATCGTGCGCACCGCGACGTCTCGCGCCAGGGCCGCGCGAAAAATGGTCATGGAAATGCTGATGGCGGACCAACCCCAGCGGGCGGTGGCCCATGACCGGTCTTCGCATTTTTGGAACATGGCCGAGGCCGACGACGTCTCCGACAGCCGTTTCCCCGCGTTGGAAAAGAATCGGGTCCCCGCGCCGGACGATAGCCATGTGGCCATGTCGGTCAATCTGGATGCCTGCATCCAGTGCGGGCTTTGCGTGCGCGCCTGCCGCGAGGTGCAGGTCAACGACGTGATCGGCATGGCCGGCCGGGGGCACGACGCTTATCCGGTCTTCGACTTCTCCGATCCGATGGGCGCGTCGACATGCGTGGCTTGCGGTGAATGCGTGCAGGCCTGTCCAACCGGCGCATTGATGCCTCGAACGGCGGTGGACGCGCGCCGGATGGGGGACAGCGCCGATCACGATCACGAGGTGGAAAGCATCTGTCCCTTTTGCGGCGTAGGTTGCCAGATCGGTCTCAAGATCAAGAACGACAGGATAAAATATGTCGAGGGGATCAAAGGCCCCGCCAATGAGGGCCGTCTTTGCGTCAAGGGCCGCTTCGGCTTTGATTATATCTATCACCGTCATCGACTGACCAAACCTTTGATCCGTCGCCCGGACGCGCCGCCCAAGGGCCTGAACGTGGATCCAGGCGATTGGCGGACGCATTTCCGTGAGGCGAGTTGGGACGAAGCGCTGCACGTCGCCGCCGAGGGTCTGAAGGGCCGTGGCCGTGAAGTCGCGGGTCTTGGCAGCGCCAAATGCACGAATGAAGAGGCATATCTTTTCCAGAAGTTGATCCGCGAAGGTTTCGGACACAACAATGTGGACCATTGCACGCGGCTCTGTCATGCCTCGTCGGTGGCGGCGCTGATGGAGAATGTGGGGTCGGGTGCCGTGACGGCGACCTTCAACGAGATCGAGAATGCCGACGTGGCGATCGTGATCGGCGCGAATCCGGTCGAGAACCATCCGGTCGCGGCGACGTTCTTCAAGCAATTCGCCAAACGCGGCGGCAAGTTGATCGTGATGGATCCGCGCGGTCAGGCGCTGAAACGCCACGCCACCCACATGTTGCAATTCCGTCCCGGCTCGGATGTGCCGATGCTGAACGCGATCATGCACACGATCGTCGACGAAGGTCTCTACGATCAGCGTTACGTCGACACCCATACCGAGAACTGGGCGGCTGAAAAGGCGCATCTGCAAGGTTTCAGCCCCGAGAAAATGACCGGATTTTGCGGGATCGATGCCGAAATGCTGCGCACCGTGGCGCGGGATTTCGCCACGGCCGGGGCGGGAATGATCTTCTGGGGCATGGGCGTGTCGCAGCATGTTCACGGCACGGATAATGCGCGCTGTCTGATCAGTCTGGCGCTGATGTGCGGGCATGTGGGGCGACCGGGCACGGGACTGCATCCGCTGCGTGGTCAAAACAACGTACAAGGCGCCTCGGATGCGGGTCTGATCCCGATGTTCCTGCCGGATTATCAAAGCGTGACCGACGATGCCGCACGCAGCGCCTTCGCCGGATTGTGGGGCCGTCGGGATCTCAGCGGCGAAACGGGGCTGACCGTAACCGAGATCATGGACGCGGTCCATGCGGGACATGTCAAGGCGATGTATATTCTCGGCGAAAATCCCGCGATGTCCGACCCGGATGTCGAGCACGCCCGTATGGCCCTTTCGATGCTCGATCACCTGGTGGTGCAGGATATCTTCGTCACCGAGACGGCCAATTATGCCGATGTGATTCTGCCGGCGTCGGCCTTTGCCGAGAAGAGCGGAACCGTCACCAATACCAACCGACAGGTGCAGATGGGCCGCCCTGCGGCACCGCCGCCGGGCGAGGCGCGCGAGGACTGGTGGATCGAGGTGCAACTGGCCAAGCGGCTGGGCCTGCCCTGGTCCTATCGGGAACCCGCGGATGTTTTCGCGGAGATGAAGCAGGGTATGAAAAGCCTCGACAATATTACCTGGGACCGGCTTGCGCGCGAGAACGTGGTGACCTATCCCTCGTTTGATCCCGAGGATTCCGGACAGACGGTCATTTTCGGCGATGGCTTCCCGCGCCCCGGAGGACGGGCGAAATTCACCCCTGCCGGGCTTGTTTTTCCCGATGAGATGCCGGACCAGGACTATCCGATGATTCTTACCACGGGGCGACAATTGGAGCATTGGCATACCGGCTCGATGACCCGCCGCTCGAAGGTCTTGGATGCGATGGAACCCGAGGCCAGCTGCTCGCTTCACCCGTCGACGCTGCGCAAACTTGGGGTGGGTCCCGGCGGCTCGGTGCGGTTGACCACCAGGCGCGGGTCGATCGCGCTCATGGCGCGTAGTGACCGCGACGTCGCGCCTGACATGGTGTTCGTGCCCTTCGCCTATGTCGAGGCGGCCGCGAATATCCTGACGAATCCCGCACTTGATCCCTACGGAAAAATCCCGGAATTCAAGTACTGCGCCGTAAAGGTGGAAGCTGCCGATGGGCGATCCACCATGGAATGAGACGGGCTGCGCGAATCGGCCGACATTGCGGTTCCCTTCGCTCAGGTGCCCGTCCACCACGGGGGCAGCATTGATCTCCACCGGCCCGGGATCATGGAAGATGCGGGAATAAGCGTTCTCGATCACGCGCCATGAATCGGGCTCCCCAAGCGTGATCGGGAAACCACGCAGAGCCACAAGGGATCCGCGGCAGCAACGGCTTTTCAAAGACGCGTTTTTCGGACACAACTGAAACGCGATATTGCGAAGATCGTGGCAAAGACACAGCAGGGGGCTTGGAATGGGATGGCTAGCCGATGAAGCGGGTCTGGGAAAGCGTGCGGCGAATTACGTGCCCTTGACACCCCTATCGCATTTGAACCGGGCCGCGAAGATTTTTCCGAAACGCGAGGCGTTGGTCTACGGCGACCGGCGCTGGACCTATGCACAATATCGGGCGCGGGTCGGTCAACTGGCGTCGGCACTGACCGGGCAGGGGGTGCGGCCCGGGGATGTGGTGGCGACACTCATGCCGAATATTCCCGCCCAAGTCGAAGCGCATTTCGGTGTTCCGGCCTGCGGGGCCGTTCTGAACACGATCAACATTCGATTGGACGTCGACACGGTCGCGCATATCTTCGACCATGGCGAGGCAAGAGTGGTTCTTGTCGACGGTCAGTTCCTGGCAATGGCGGAGGCGGCTTGCGAAAGCATGAAGGGTCCGCCGCCCAAAATCATCGAAGTTGCGGATGCCGCCGCCGGTTTCCCGCCCAGCGGGCGGCATCTGGAATACGAGGCGCTGCTTTCCACAGGCGATGCCGCGGCGGCGTGGACGATGCCGCAGGACGAATGGGAGAGCCTCGCCCTGAACTACACCTCCGGCACCACGGGCAGACCCAAAGGCGTCGTCTATCATCACCGAGGGGCATATTTGCTGACGCTGGGAACGGCGATCAGCTGGGGAATGGACCTTTATCCGAGATATCTCACCATTGTGCCGCTCTTTCACTGCAATGGCTGGAACCATGTATGGATGATACCGATCCTCGGAGGAACGGTCATATGCTGCCGCAATGTCACGGCAAAGGCGATCTATGACGCCATTGCGGACGAAGGCGTGACCTATTTCGGCGGCGCCCCGATCGTTTTGAATACGATCGTCACCGCCGCCGATGAAGACCGGCGCAGCTTCGACGGCGTCGTCGATGTCTTCACCGCCGGCGCGCCGCCCGCCGCGGCGACATTGGCGGCAATCGAGAAACTCGGCTTCAAGGTCACGCAAGTATACGGTCTGACGGAAACAT
>JBCCVK010000203.1:0-5052 GCA_039195495.1 Pseudomonadota bacterium | reverse complement strand
CTCGTTGATCTATCGACGGCGGCGAACGACCTCGGACGCTGTTTTGCATCACCTGGTCAGGGTTGACCCCGGGGCGGAATTGACCATGCTGGAAACCGCTTCGGTCGCGGCGCGATGCAACATGGTTATGGAGGTCGACATCGCCGATGGTGGAACCTTTCACCACGTGCGCGTCCAGGGCCGTGACCATCGACGGCAGGCGGTGGCTCACACTTTCGCGCGCCTGGGACGGGAAAGCGTGTTCAAGTCCTTTACTTTGACCGTCGACGGCTTTTTGACCCGTAATGAATGCGTGGTCGAATTGACCGGCGATGACGCCGCCGCCCATGTTGCGAGCGCCGCCATGGGCGAGGGGCGGTTTCACCATGACGACACCGTTTTCGTCGTCCATGACGCGGCGGGTTGCGAAAGCCGCCAGGTCTTCAAGAAAGTTCTGCGCGACGGGGCCGTGGGCGTGTTCCAGGGCAAGATCCTTGTAAAGGAGGGGGCGCAGAAGACCGATGGGTATCAGATCAGCCAGGCTTTGCTGTTGGATGACGACAGTCAGTTTCTGGCCAAGCCGGAACTGGAAATCTATGCCGACGACGTGTCCTGCTCGCATGGTTCGACGACCGGCGCGATCGACGAGACCGTGCTTTTCTATCTGCGCGCGCGTGGCATCGAAGAAGCGGATGCGCGCGATCTGCTGATCTTGTCCTTTCTCGCCGAGGCGATCGAGGAGGTCGAGGATCGGACATTGGCCGAGCAAATCGCCGGCCGATTGACGGACTGGCTGAAGCGGCGGCGGAGTTGACGGCCCATGTCGGTCACGTGGGACATTCTGCGCAGCTATGTCCGGCCGCGCGAGATCATGCGCCGTCAGCTGGCGCATGCGGGTGAGACCCGCGCGCTGGCCTATGTCATGATCGCCTGTTTTTTGTTTTTCGTCGCCCGTCTGCCATTGCTGTCGCGCGAGGCGCATCTGGACCGCGGCGGGCCCGACTTTCCGGCACTGGCTGCCGGCGTCTTCGTGGGTGCAGTGCTGTTCGCGCCGCTCGTGCTTTATGGATTGGCCGCGGCAAGTCACGTGATCGCGAAGGGGCTTGGCGGGCAGGGTGGTTGGCTGGCGGCACGCCTTGCCCTGTTCTGGGCGCTGTTGGCGATGGCACCCTTGGTTCTGTTTCGGGGCCTCATCGTGAGCCTTGCCGGACCGGGGCCGGCCGCGCTGGGGGGGGATCTGCTGATCGGGCTGATTTTTTTGTACCTGTGGATTACAAACCTCCGCGAAGCCGAACGGACAGGACAGGCATGAATCTTACGATCGTCAATCTTTTGAACCTTGCGGGGGAAACCCTGCGCGCGCCCCGGCAAGGGGCGCGGCAGGTCTTGAACCTTGGCCTGACACCAGCCGTATTGTGGCAGCTGGTAATTCTGGTCGTGGTCTTGGGCGTGCTTCTGGGCTGGCTGACTCTCGCCTTCCTGGTTCCGCAGACCCAGGGCAGCCCGTTCTCCTTGTTCCGGAGCCCGCTGGCGCTGGGGATCGTGCAGGGATCGATATTGGTTCTGATGATTTTCGGGACGTACTGGATCGGCCGCGCATTCGGCGGCGCCGGCGATTTCGAGGGGACCATGGCCGTCATGGTCTGGCTGCAGGTTATCCTGCTGATGGTTCAGCTCGTTCAAACCATCGCCTTTCTGCTCGTGCCGCCGCTTGGGGCGCTGATCGGGTACCTGGCGTTGGTCATGACCATCTGGCTCTTCGTGAATTTCGTGGCCGAATTGCATGGTTTCGAGAGCCTCGGAATGGTGTTTCTGGGGACTGGCGGGGTCTTTTTGGGCATCGTTCTGGCCATCGTGCCGGTTCTGTCGCTGATCGGGGTGGGTGCTCCGCCGGGAGGTTGAGATGTACGACATCGAGAAAATTCGCGAAGACTTTCCGATCCTCGCACGCGAGGTGAACGGCAAGCCGCTCGTCTATTTGGACAATGGCGCTTCGGCGCAAAAGCCGCAGGTCGTGATCGACGCGGTCGCGCGGACCTACGCGATGGAATATTCCAACGTGCACAGGGGGTTGCATTATCTTTCCAATCTCGCCACCGAGAAATACGAAGCCGTGCGCGCCACCGTCGCCCGTTTTCTCAACGCACGCAGCGAGAATGAGATCGTGCTCAATTCGGGGACGACCGAAGGGATCAACATGGTCGCCTATGGCTGGGCCATGCCGCGCCTGCGCGCGGGTGACGAGATCGTTCTGAGCGTCATGGAGCATCACGCCAATATCGTACCCTGGCACTTCCTGCGCGAACGTCAGGGGGTGACGCTGCGATGGGTGGACGTGAACGTCAATGGAGAGCTGGATCCGCAGATGGTGATCGATGCCATCGGCCCGAGGACGAAGCTGGTGGCGATCACCCATCTTTCGAATGTTTTGGGCACCAAGGTCGATGTGAAGACCATCGCCGCCGCCGCCCACGACAGGGGGGTGCCGGTGCTGGTCGATGGCAGTCAGGCGGCCGTGCACATGCCGGTCGATGTGCAGGACCTGGATTGCGATTTCTACGCGATTACCGGGCACAAGCTGTATGGTCCGTCGGGCTCCGGCGCGATTTTCTGCAAGACCGAACGCATGGCCGAGATGCGCCCGTTCATGGGCGGCGGCGACATGATCCGAGAGGTGCGGCGCGATGCGGTCACCTGGAACGATCCGCCGATGAAATTCGAGGCCGGCACGCCCGGGATCGTCCAGACGATCGGTTTCGGGGTTGCGCTGGACTATTTGATGGCCCTCGGCATGGTCGATGTCGCGGCGTATGAGGCACGCTTGCGCGATTACGCCCGCGCTAGGCTGGAGGGGCTGAACTGGCTGCACATACAGGGCAAATCCGCCGATAAGGCGGCGATTTTCAGCTTTACGCTACAAGGCGCGGCTCATGCGCATGATATCTCGACCGTTCTCGACAAGAAGGGCGTGGCGGTTCGGGCCGGACATCATTGCGCGCAGCCATTGATGGAACATATGGGGGTGACCGCGACCTGCCGGGCCTCTTTCGGCCTTTACAATACGCAAGCCGAGGTCGATGCGCTGATCGAAGCGCTGGAATTGTGCCACGAACTTTTCGCCTGATCCTTTTCGCGTTGCGATGCTCCGGAACCACCGCTATACGAAGGGCGGCAGGCACCCGTAGCTCAGCTGGATAGAGCGCTGCCCTCCGAAGGCAGAGGCCAGAGGTTCGAATCCTCTCGGGTGCGCCAATAAAACAAGGACTTTCAGTCATTCGCCTTTGTTGCTCGGTGCGGCTTCGGTGCTCATTGGCGCGACTATCCCCTCCTATCCATTGCTTCGACCGCTGATTTTTGCCAGTTGGGGTGATGGTGGCCGTAGACCCGTTGGATCGTCTCGGCCGATGTCGAGAAGAACCCAGCGGCATCCCAAATCTCAGCCCCGCGCTGCAACGCCCATGTGATCGCGGTGTGTTTCAGGACATGCGGCGTACAGTCCGATAGATCAATATCAATGCCCCGCGCAGCGGCGAGCTGCCCGGCCAGAAGCACGGCATGCGCCCATCCTTTCTTGATATCTCCGACACGGTGACCATCATGCGTCTCGACCACGTAGCACGCGCCGTTCGCGGCCCGGCGGCGCAGATACGCCAGATACCGGGCGGGCAGGCGGGCCGGGCGCTGACGCTTGACGGTTTCCCTTTTGCCCATGGGGCGGCGATAGAGCACGCCGTTGACGGTATCGACATAGCCTCCGGACAATGACGATATGTCGATGCGCAGTGCCAGGATCGTAGCCTTGCGGCTGCCGGTATAAAGGCCACACAGGATAAAATCGGCAAGGTGGCGACCGCGTTTGTCAAGGTTGCGCGCCGCGCGCAAAAGCCAGGCTGCCTCTTGCCGAGTCAACCAGCGCTCTTTCGGGGCAGGCTTGGGCGGTAGCGTCACTTTCGGGGCATGGATCAGATATCCCTCGCGCGTGCAGTGATTGAGCGCGGCTTGGAGCGTGCCCAATTCGCGGCGGATGGTGCCGGATGCGGCGCCGCGTGCACCTGCGTAGCGGCGGCATGTTTCGCCCTTGACCGCTGAGACCGGAAGATCGGCCCAGAACCGGTCCAGCGCCTCGACGGCGTAAAGAATACGCTCCGGTGCCACGGTGGTCGCCGCGTGTTCCTCGACATAAAGCGCAAGGACTTGGCTGACGGTCATTTGCCCCGGTTCAACCGGACCACTTGGCCGGTGCTTGCGGCCGATGTAGTCTGCAAGCTGCGCCTCAGCTTCTTTACGGCACGCTGTGCCGGTCGAGATTCGGACTTGTCCGGTATCGCGGATTTCCCAGGTGTCCGGTCCATCTTTTCGGATGCGCCAGTAAAGGCGGGGGCCTTTTGCGTGCTGCGGCATTTTGCGACCAACTCCAAGAGATCATCGGGATGCAAGCGTATCGCGCGCCCCACACGAATGATAAGTCCATGTTGTTCGGCTGCCGACCGTAAAGAGGCACGCGGCACGTTCAGCGACTTTGCAGCCTCTTCTATGGTCAGCAAGCGGGTCATGTTATCTACAGAGTCTTTCCCATCTGGTCGATATTACAACGGTGTGTTTTGAAGGTGATGGCCACGACCCAGGGGTTTGCGTCCCACCCGAAGCCGCGCTTGGCGTTGAGGCTGTTCCAGAGATCGCGGAAGCTTTGTGAAGGATGACTCCGGGCGAAACTGCGTCCTTTGACGCCATTGTACCACCCCTCTACGATCCTGTTTTGGCCGCCGCCCCGCTCATAAAACATTCCTTCGGCCATGGCGTCCTCCTCACCAATCTCCCGCACCCGTTGCACGCGCACGTTGGTGACCGTCAGAGTGAGGCGGGAGGCCCATCGGGGCATGAATATACTCGGCCGCTTGCGGCTGTCCCAGGGCGTATCGGGACGGTCGGCGTTGTAGAGCACGTCCGACCCGGCCGAGATGTCGCTTGGCTTCAGATGGTCGAATTCATACAGGGCTTGCCATGCTTCCCTGACCCAAAGCCGGTCGCCCGGCGCGTAGGGTATATCATGGCGGTTCGGCGGCTCGCCGCTTG
>JBCCVK010000202.1:0-5054 GCA_039195495.1 Pseudomonadota bacterium | reverse complement strand
TACTTCCGCAAGGCTGAGCACAACGATACGTACAACAACCGCTACCACGGCAAGGGCGGTCCGATGGGCGTCAGTCGTCCCGCCGCCCCCATGCCGATCTGCGATGCCTTTATCGAGGCCGCCGGGGCGCTGGGTCTTCCGCATAACGCGGACATGAACGGCGAAAGACAGGATGGCGCGGGATACTATCAGCTGACCCAGCGCAACGCCCGCCGCTGTTCTGCTGCGATGGCCTATCTGGCGCCCAATCGACATCGCCGGAACCTGACCGTGCGCACCGGCGCCCAGGTACGCCGTATCGCGGTCGGGAACGGCCGCGCGACCGGGGTGGAACTGAGCGATGGCAAACGCGTGACCGCGGATTGCGAGGTGATCCTGTCGAGCGGGGCCATCGGGTCGCCCAGACTGCTGCAATTGTCGGGCATCGGCTCTGCGGACCATTTGCGCGCATTGGGCATCGACATTCTGTTCGACCAACCGCAGGTGGGCGAAAACCTGCAGGATCACCTGGACCTTTATGCGATTTGCGAGGTGACGGGCCCGCATACCTATGACCGCTATGCCAAGTTTCACATGTCGGTCATCGCCGGTCTGCGGTATTTGCTGACGCGCAGGGGTCCCGTTGCCTCCAGCCTTTTTGAGACGGGCGGTTTCTGGTATGCGGATCCGGACGCGCGCTCACCGGACATTCAGATGCATCTGGGTCTCGGCACCGGCATCGAAGCCGGCGTCGAAGCGATGCCCAACGGTGGCGTGACGCTGAACGCCTGTTATCTTCGGCCCCGCTCGCGCGGATCGGTCCGACTGCGAAGCGGTGAGCCGACGGACGCACCGCTCATCGATCCGAACTATCTGGCCGACCCGCGGGATCGCGAGATGTCGATCCGAGGATTGAAACTGGTGCGGTCGATCCTCGGGCAGGAACCGCTGAAACCTTTCATAAAGGCCGAACGCCTGCCCGGCCCGAATGTGCGGACGAATGAAGATTACTTCGCCTTCATCTGCGCCCATTCCAAGACGTCGCATCACGCCGCCGGCACTTGCCGGATGGGATCGGATGCCGGCGCGGTCGTGAACCCGCGCCTGCGCTTCAACGGTATCGACGGACTGCGCGTGGCCGATGCCTCGGTCATGCCGATCATCAATTCCTCGAACACCAACGCCCCCAGCATCATGATCGGTGAAAAGGCCGCCGATATGATCAAGCAAGATCAGGGATTGCCTCGATGATCCGCCATATCGTTCTGATCCGATTCAAACCCGGAACCCCCGAGAAGAAGATCGCGCGGATCTTCGCCGACCTCGAGGCATTGACCACGAAAATCCCCGGCGTGCTGGCTTTTGCCGGCGGACGCAGCGAAAGCCCCGAAAAGATCGAGCGCGGCTATATGCACGGCTTCGTGATCGACTTCGCCGACTGGGACAGTTTGGCGAGCTACGCCGAGAACGAAACGCACCGGACCCTGGGCGGTCAACTGGTGGAAAACGCTCTCGGTGGACGCGATGGTCTTCTCGTCTTTGATTTGGCCGTCGCCACCTGACCGCAACACCGCGAGGCCCTGATATGCTGATCTTGCCCACCGCCGACCATGAGCTTCGACCCTATACGCTCAGCGGCGTGCCCCTGACGCCGCGCGCGCCCCGGGTGCCGCTGACGCGCATCGCGTTCGCCGCGGCCCATGTGATCTCCGATCCTCTGCGCGAACGTAATCCCTGGGCGACGCGCGCAGCGGTGGACTGGGACGCGACGCTGGGTTTCCGACAGGGTCTTTGGGATCAAGGTCTGGACCTCGCCGAAGCGATGGACACCGCGCAGCGCGGCATGGGGGTGGACTGGGCAACCGCCAAGGAACTGATCGAACGCACCATGGCCGCCGCCAAGACCCATCCATCGAAGCCGCGCGTGGCCTGCGGCGCGGGCACCGATCACAAATCCCTGAACGATCTGCGTGACGCCGATGCGATCCGGGCGGCTTATGAGGAACAGATGGCGGCGGTCGAGGCGGCGGGCGGCCAGGTGATCCTGATGGCGTCCCGCGCGTTTCCCGCGATCGGCGCGCGCGCGGACACCTATCATACGGTCTATCGCAGTCTGATCGATCAGGCGGCCCAGCCCGTGATCCTGCATTGGCTGGGTGCCATGTTCGATCCGGCGCTGACGGGCTATTGGGGCAATACGGACAGAGCGATCGCCAGCGATTTCGTATTGAACCTGATCGCCGAGAATCCGGCGAAGGTGGATGGCGTCAAAATCTCGCTGCTCGATCAGGCGCATGAAGAAGCGTTCCGCGCCCGTCTGCCCGAAGGGGTTCGGCTCTATACCGGCGATGATTTCAACTACACCGATCTGATCGCGGGTGATGAACTGCATTTCTCGCACGCGCTGCTTGGAATTTTCGCGGCCATTGCCCCTGCCGCTTCGCAGGCGTTGGAAGCCCTGGCGAAAGGGGACATGTATAGCTATCGAAGCCTGCTGGTCCCGACGGTACCGCTCAGCCGGGAGATTTTCCGTGCGCCAACGCGGTTTTACAAGGCGGGCGTCGCGTTTCTTGCCTGGCTCAACGGATATCAGTCGCATTTCGTCATGCCGGGCGGTCTCCAGTCCAGTCGTGACATCGTTCACTACGCGGACGTTTTCCGGCTGGCCGACAGGGCGCGCCTGCTGACCCGACCCGACCTGGCCGAGGCGCGGATGAAAACGCTTCTCGCAATGCACGGGGTCTCGTAGTCAGTCGCATGAACCGAAGACCGACCATCGTTGATATCGCCAGGCGGGCGGGGGTTTCCAAGTCGACGGTCAGTCTCGTTCTGCGGGGCAGTCCATCGGTGAAGGAAGAAACACGGCGTCTCGTAAAGGAGGCGATGACGGAGATCGGTTATGTCTACAATCGATCCGCGGCCAATCTGAGATCTTTGAATGCGGGATTGATCGGCCTCGTCATCAACGATTTACGCAATCCGTTTTTCACGGAGTTCGCGACCTCGTTGCAAATGTCTTTGTCGGCACGGGGCTATGCCGCGGTTCTGGCCAACACGGACGAGGATCCGGCGCTGCAAGCGAAAATGATACACACGTTCATCGAGCATGGTGTTTCGGCCTTCATTATCTCGCCCGCATACGGGAAAACCCGGCAAGGGTTCGACGCGATCGCACGGGCCGGCATCCCAGCGATTCAGGTGTTCAGAAAGGTCGATCCCCGGGTGGAGACATTTCCGTTTGCCGCCCCGGATTATATGCGCGGCGGCCGGCTCGCGACGCGGCATCTCCTTGAAAGGGGCGCCCGACGCATCTGTTTCGTCGGGGGATTGGAGGGCCGCGCGGTGACCAGGGAACGCATGTCGGGCTATCTTGCCGTGGTCGAGGAGGCGGGCATCGCGCCGCTTGTCCTGACGGGACGGGCGAGCCGCGAATTCGGACGGGAGGCCGCGCAGGTGTTGTCGCATCGGCATCCCGACGTGGACGGAATTCTCTGCTTCAACGATCTCGTGGCCATGGGCATCTTGGCGGGCTGCGCCGCGCGCGGACGCCGGGTCGGCTCGGAGCTGTTGATCGTCGGAATCGACGATATCGAAGAATGTCGGCACGGCTTTCCATCGCTCAGTTCGATTCGCTGCGGTATTCCCGGGTTCGCGGAGAACATCGCCGTGCAGATTCTGGATTGGGTCGTCGGAGGAACGCGGCCCTCGATGCTGCAACGCACATCCGTCGAGTTGATCGTTCGGCAATCGAGCGGGCCGTGAGATGCCGGCATTCAAGCCAGGGGTGATGTTCGGCTCGAACCGATATGGTCATCCACGTGATTTCCGATGGCTCGCCCTGCCTTCGATCGCGGCCTGTCTCGGGCATCCGACCATTTTGGACGTATTCTGGAAATCGCGGGCGTATCCCGTGCAGTCGGGTCGCCGCGTGCGCGGTCCGAGACGCGCGCAACGGGTGAAACCGGGATTTCTCAACGCGAATGCAGGACCGATACGCATTGTTTCGGCAGGTCGGCCAACGTTAGATCGCGGCGCGGTCTCGGGGGGGGCGCGGTGCGATCGTCCGGGGGCGGATTCAGAATCAGGCGCACCCATCCGCGGGCATCGTCGCATCCGTCGCCGGGCGGCGGGTCGGTCTGGTCGATGCAGCTTCGGGAAGTATCGGGGCATTTGAGGCGGATGTGGAAGTGATAGTGATGTCCCCACCAGGGTCTGATCTTGCGCAGCCAGGCGCGATCGCCCTTCGCATCCTCGCACATCCGCACCTTTGCGCCCGGAAAGACGAAAATGCGCGCGACCGCGGGATCCTTGGCCGCCGCTTTCAGGATTTCGTGATGGGCACGGGTCCAGTCGGCATTCACATAGGCGCCGTTGGCACGGCGCGTGGAAATGGATGAAATCGCCTCGCGCGCATTTACCGACAGGTTCAGATCGTCTGCGGGGCGCATCCAGATGTCCAGGTCAAGGCCCGTCTGGTGGCTTCGATGCCCCGTCAGCATCGGTCCGCCGCGCGGCTGCGACATGTCGCCGACATAAAGACCGTTCCAGCCATCTTGACGTGCGGCTCGACGGCTGAGGCGTTTGACGAATTCGATGGTTTCGGGATGCGCCCAGTTGCGATTGCGGCTCAGACGCATGGCCTGCCAAGTCGGTCCGGTCTCCGGCAGTTGCGTGGCGCCTGCCTGACATCCCTTGGCGTAGCTGCCGAAGGCTTGCGGACTTTGGGCCGACCCCACGTGCGCCGCGCCGAACAGCTGTTTTGCGGGCGCGCCGCCGTTGGATCGGGTCACACGCGATGTCTCGAGGGAGGCGGTCGGGACCGCGGGACGGCACGCGACCAGCGCTAGGAGCGTGATTGTGCAGAAACAAAGGAGTTTTCCCATTCCGTTCGGTCTCCCTCGGGCTGTACGTAGCGTAGCAGATACCCCCCAAGAAGGAAAAGTACGATCACGGGAGCATATCCCAGCCGCGTATTTTCGGTGAGGGTCGTGAATATCCCGATCAGAAGCGGTGCGGCAAAGGCCGTGGCCTTGCCGGACAAAGCGAAAAGACCGAATGTCTCGGTTGGACGGTCG
>JBCCVK010000201.1:0-5054 GCA_039195495.1 Pseudomonadota bacterium | reverse complement strand
GTGATGATCTTGAACGCTTCGGTGACCTTTTCCTTGGTGGCGCCACCGCCCACATCGAGGAAGTTCGCGGGCTCTGCGCCGTAGAGCTTGATGATGTCCATCGTGGCCATCGCGAGCCCTGCGCCATTGACCATGCAGCCGATCTCGCCGTCGAGCGCGATGTAGTTCAGGTCGAATCTGGACGCGGCGAGTTCCTTGGGATCCTCTTCGCTCTCGTCCCTGAGTGCGGCGATATCCGCGTGACGGTAGACCGCGTTGCCGTCAAAGCCCATCTTGGCGTCAAGGCATCTCAGATCGCCCTTGTCGGTGACGATCAGCGGATTGATCTCGAGCAGTTCGATATCCTTGTCGACGAAGAGCCTGTAAAGCGTGTCCATCAGTTTTACGCATTGCTTCACCTGCCCCCCTTCGAGACCCAGCATGAAAGCGATGCGGCGGCCGTGAAACGGCTGATAGCCCGTGGCGGGATCGACGGAGAAGGACAGGATCTTTTCAGGCGTGCGGGCAGCGACGTCTTCGATGTCCATGCCACCTTCGGTCGAACAGACGAACGAAATGCGGCTGGCACCCCGGTCGACGAGCAGCGCCAGGTAAAGCTCGGTTTCGATCGCAGCGCCATCTTCGATATAGACGCGGTTGACCTGTTTTCCCGCAGGACCCGTCTGATGGGTGACCAGGGTGCGGCCAAGCATCCTCTTCGCTTCCTCAGCCGCCTCCTCGACCGACTTGGCCAGCCGCACGCCGCCTTTCTCGCCGGCGTCGACCTCCATGAACCGTCCCTTGCCTCGGCCGCCGGCATGAATCTGGGCCTTGACGACCCAGAGCGGTCCGTCGAGTTCCCCGGCGGCGGTTTTGGCATTCTCCGCCTTCAGCACAACGCGCCCGTCGGATACCGGGGCGCCATAACTGCGCAGCAGGGTTTTCGCCTGATATTCATGAATGTTCACGAGGCCCGTCCCATCTCAAAGATGCCTTTCTCACCGTCTATGCACACAAGCGGATGGATGAAAAACGATTTTCGCGGCGGATCGCGGGAAACGAAGAGAAAATCGACCGTTTGTGATCACATGATTTTTTGCGTGATCACGAATACGACCTTCAGGATCGATGCTTCCGGAGCTGGGCGATTTGAGGGATTCGCCGTCAAGTATCGACAACAGATGAGGCCGCGTTTCACCACCGGCTCCGAACGTGTCTTTTCGTTGACGTATGTGTCGTCTTGCGATTGATTATGGTTCGGTCCGACCGGCTGACTTGTTCCGGATACGGGTCGCCGCGCGCCGTCCGGAGAAGGCCGGCGTGGCGGTTCGGGCCCATATCCTGTCCACCACCGGACGTTCGTGAAAAGATCGGGACAAAGAGGATGCCCATGCCCCGCACTGTCTACGTCAACGGCGCGTATCTGCCCGCCTGCGAGGCGAAGATTTCGATCTTCGACCGCGGATTTCTGATGGCGGACGGCGTTTACGAAGTCACCAGCGTTCTCGAAGGCAAGCTGATCGACTTCGACGGCCATGTCAAAAGGCTCAATCGCAGCCTGTCCGAATTGGACATGGCCACGCCGCTCGACCGCGACGGCCTGTTGGAGGTGCATCGGGCGCTTGTGCGGCTCAACCGGTTGCGCGCGGGCCTGATCTATCTGCAGATCACCCGGGGCGCGCCGCAAGATCGGGATTTCCTCTTCCCCGATCCCGCGACCACGCCGCCGACCATCGTCCTTTTCACGCAATCCAAGCCCGGCCTGGCGGACAGCCCGGAGGCACGAGACGGGATCAGGGTCATCTCCATCGAGGATATCCGCTGGGGCCGGCGGGACATCAAGACCGTGCAGCTGCTTTATCCCTCCATGGGCAAGACGATCGCCCAAAAGGCCGGCGCGCAAGACGCATGGATGGTCCAGGACGGTCACGTCACCGAAGGCACTTCGAACACCGCGTTCATCGTCAAGAACGGGCGAATCGTCACCCGACATCTGGGCAACGAAATCCTGCATGGCATCACCCGCGCCGCCGTCCTGCGGCTCGCCCGCGAGGCGCGGATGGAACTGCAGGAGCGCAGCTTCACCCTCGAAGAGGCGCAGCAGGCCGACGAGGCGTTCGTCACCTCTGCCAGCACCTTCGTCATGCCGGTCGTCGAAATCGATGGCGTCGTGCTGGGCGACGGCATGCCGGGCCCCATCTCGCGGCGGTTACGCGAAATCTACCTCCAGGAATGCCGCAAGACCGCGATCTGATCGATCGGACACCTCCCGCGCCCATGATGCGCCCGGCCCGATTCCGGGGCATATCGCGCCAGATGCGCGACGCGCGACGGAGACGCCCCGGACGCTAGCGCTGATGGAGAGTCCGCCATTCCTCATAATCCATCCCGTAAAAAGAACGACGGGCTGCCTTCTGGTCCATCTCGATCCCTTTTTCTTCGGCGGCTTCCTGATACCAGCGGCTGAGACAATTCCGGCAGAATCCGGCAAGGTTCATCAGATCGATGTTTTGAACATCGGTGCGCTCGGCCAGATGTTGCTGTAATCTGCGAAAGGCAGCAGCTTCGATTTCGATACGGGTTTGATCGTCCATCCTCTCCTCCGGAATACGTGCGTTCAGACTTGGGCGTCCTGCAACGCGGCGTCAAGAACGGAGGCGAGTCGCACGCCCCATTCGCGCTGTTTCGGCATCGTGTCGATGAGATCGTTGCGCAATTCGACGAGTACGTTCGGATATCCCGCCTTGAGCGCATGCCTATCCATCGCGTCGCCTTCGAGATGACCGGAATACGGCTGATTTTCTCCGACGCACAAATCCGCCTCTGCCCGCAAACGCGTCAGGACGGGATGCGCCAGTCGGATATCACCGGCGTGCAATATGCCCACATGCCAAGGCCGCGGCGGCCGGCCGTGAAGCTGCGGGGTGAACGAATGAACGGCGGCGATCACCGGATCACGCCGATCCGCCAGCAGGTTTGCGAGCGCCTGGTGATACGGACGGTGATACGCCTCGAGCCGCCGTTCGATCTCGTCCTTGCCCACGTGCCGGTTCGCGGGAATGATCGACCCGTCGTAAATCCTCATGACCAGGGTCGGATCATCTTCTCCCCGATTTGGATCGATCACCAGTCGTGAGAAATTGGACAATATGGCGGGAGCGTCCAGCGCCGCGGCCAGTGCCCGCGTGACGCCGGCGGCACCGATGTCATAAGCGATATGCCGGACCATGTCGGCCGTCGGCACCCCCAGATCGCCGCCGTTCACGTTTTCGGGAACCCGGTTGGTCGCATGGTCGCAGGTCACCACCCACCGCGAAGGACGATCCATTCCGACGATCTGAAAGGCCGACTCGGTCATCGATACGTTTTCTTCTTTCGAGCCATCGCTTCTTAAGACCGTCAAAGACGGTCACAGAGAAAGCGCCAGTTGCCCTGGGCGGGCTTTTCAGTCATAGCTGTCGCCAATCCACCACAGTCGAAACCAGGAATAGGAACTGGAAAGGGGATGCGGCAGCGATGAGACGTCTACGCAATGTCAAGATCGTGGCCACGCTTGGGCCCGCCTCGAATGACTATAAAACAATCCGCGCGCTCTTCGAAGCCGGCGCCGATGTATTCCGGCTGAACATGAGCCACGGCGATCATTCGGAAATCCGCGCCCGGCACGGAATCATCCGGCAGGTCGAAAAGGACCTTTCCCGGCCGATCGGCATCCTCGCCGACCTGCAAGGGCCGAAACTTCGGGTCGGCACGTTCGGTCGCGGCGAGGAGGAACTGCGCGCGGGGCAGAGCTTCCGACTCGACCTGGATCGGGCCGAAGGAGACGGCACACGCGTTTGTCTGCCGCATAAAGAGATTTTCGAGGCGCTTGAACCCGGCGCGAGCCTGTTGATCAACGATGGCAAAATCCGATTGCGGGTCGACGACTGCGGGACCGATTTCGCCAACTGCACCGTGCGCGTCGGCGGCACGATCTCGAATCGCAAGGGCGTGAACGTACCCGATGTGGTTCTGCCGCTTGCCGCCTTGTCGCAAAAGGATCGCAAGGATCTGGAATTCGTCTGCCAGCTTGGCGTCGATTGGCTGGCGCTGTCTTTCGTTCAACGGCCCGAGGACGTGAAAGAGGCGCGGGAACTGGTGCAAGGCCGTGCCGCGGTTCTGTCGAAAATCGAAAAACCAGCCGCCACAAAGGATTTCGACGAGATCCTGGCGGTCAGCGACGGCATCATGGTCGCGCGGGGTGATCTTGGTGTCGAATTGCCCGTGCAAAACGTGCCGCCGATCCAGAAACGCCTCGTGCGCAAGTGCCGTGCGGTCGCCAAGCCGGTGATCGTCGCGACTCAGATGCTTGAATCGATGATCGAAAACCCGATGCCCACGCGGGCGGAGGTCAGCGATGTCGCGACCGCGATTTACGAAGGCGCCGACGCGATCATGCTGTCCGCGGAATCGGCAGCCGGCGCATATCCGATCGAAGCGGTGATCACGATGAACAACGTGGCGGTCGAAGTCGAAAGCGATCCGACCTATCGCGACGTGATCGAGGCATCGCGTGGCGGCAGGAAGGAAACCGTGGCGGATGGTATCGTCTCAGCCGCGCGCGAGATTGCGGAGACGGCAAATATCAAGGCGATTTGCTGTTTCAGCCAATCGGGCACCACGGCCAGTCTGGTGGCCCGCGAACGCCCACGGGTGCCGATCATCGCTTTGACCTCGATGACGGCGACGGCGCGACGCCTGGCCTTGACCTGGGGCATGCATTGTGTACCGACCGGTCCGGTGGATCGCTTCAAAACGGCCGTGGTGAACGCGGCACGCGCGGCGCGCAGCGAGGGATTTGCAAACGAAACCGATTTCATCGTCGTCACCGCCGGTGTGCCTTTCAACATTCCGGGCACCACCAACATTCTGCGCGTGGCGCCCTGTGAAGAACGCCTGATTTTCTCCACCGATCCCGAATAAGCCGGCCGCGGCGTTTCGCCAGCGCGGAACGGTGCCGATTTTCCCGGATCGTCCCTTGACGAAGTTTTTCCTTGCACCGGCAGGCGCACCCGCTTATGGCGTGCGTTCACGTC
>JBCCVK010000200.1:0-5110 GCA_039195495.1 Pseudomonadota bacterium | reverse complement strand
GCCTTGCCGAAGACTTCGGACTGGCCTTGAAGCGCATGGCACTCAAGGCTCCGGAGCCCGCGAACATCCGACCGCAACATGCCACGCTTCATTGAATTCCATCGAACAAGGATAGTGATATCATGAAATCCCTCGCGCTTGTCGCAAGCATCGCAATGCCAGCCATCGCAATCACCGCGCAAGCCGCGATGTTGCCCGGAGATGTGCGATCGAATCCGCAGATGCTTTAGGGCATTGCCGACCTCTTGAGACCAGTGTTACCGAGCAAACGCGACCGAAACGTCACGTCTGACGCTCGAAAGGCGCCTGCGCAGGGCAGGGCTGTATGGATGGATCAGACTGACGCTTTGAAAATGAAGAGAGCGCAATGCTAAAAGATCTGTCCCAGCCAAGGCGTCCCCCATGCGCCGGTTGAATTGCATTCTCACGGTGTGTGACGCGGTGCGACTGAGCCCGAATATGATCCGCGTGACGCTGACCGCACCCGAATTAGCCCACCTGCCCACCGACTGTGCCGGGGGGCACTGTAAGATCATGCTACCGGAAACGGGCCAAAGTGCCGTGGATTTCGCACGGCAACTGACGGATGGACCGAGACCTCGGACGCGCACTTATACTGTTCGTCACGCCCGGCCAGAGGTTTGCGAGTTGGTTATCGACTTCGTCGCTCATGGCGACAAAGGTCCAGCCTCGGCCTGGGCAGAACGGGCGAAACCCGGCGATTTCATCGGCTTCGCGGGACCCGGCGCGCCGAAATTGACGCAATTCGATGCCGACTTTTACCTGATTGCGGCGGATATGTCGGCGTTGCCGGTCGCGGCGGCCAGCCTCGAAGCCCTACCGCGCACCGCGCAAGGTATGGCGATATTTGAAATCACCGATCCCGAGGATCGTCAAAAGATCGATGCACCGTCGGGCATCGCGCAGCACTGGTTGATCCATCCCGACGCGCACGCACCCTCGCGGCGCCAAATCGAGATGGTCGAGGGGATGCCTTGGCCACGCGGTCGGATCAAGACCATGATCGCGGGCGAAACGGATGTGGTGCGGTTCCTGCGTCTTTTTTTGCGGGGTGAAAAGGCACTCGACCGGCACGATGTCTATGCCTCGGGTTATTGGCGGATCGGATTGTCCGAGGACGCGCATCAGAAAGTGAAACGCGAGGAAACCGAAGCGGATGAGGCCCGTCTGGCAGCTCTGGTGAAAAAGGATTTGAAATGACTGCGATGGCAATGTGGATATCAGGGGGCGGCTTGGCCCTATGTCTTGGTTCAATGGCGCTGGCCGATTATCGGCTCGACCTGGTCGGGACGGGGCTTCGAGACTATTACTGCACGATCACGGTCACTCTGACGAATGAAACGAACGCCCCTGTGACCGAAATCAATGGATACTTCCTTTCCTTTGTTGGTGGCAAGCAGGTTGGGCGCAGCAAAGGCAGTTCCTTCCTGAACATTGCTCCGGATGGCACCGGCAGCACCATTTTCGAAACACCGAATGCACCTTGTGATGACGTGACACGCTATGAATTCGTCGTCAACGCCTGCCGCTTCGACAGTGAATTCGCAAAGCGCACCGAATGCACGATGAGAATCGACGCGGTCGCTCCGCTCACGAACGCAGAAGGCCTTTAAGCACAGGGCCCTGTGCCAGGCCATGGAACAATCATCTGCGCGCAGGCGGAATCCTAACTGGTCGGAGGGGGAAAGGTGGTATAGGTTTCCGGTTCATAGACGCGAGCGTTGCGAGCCATCGAAGCGGCTCCATGGCAGCATGCATGATCGGGACCTGATCGAGGATGGATAAGGAAAACCAAATCTGGAACAGTCAGCTGAAGGCACGGCCAGTGTTTATCGCCATGAACAGGTTCAACGTGCCTGTGGAGAGCGCCGAAGCCTTCGAGGCTCTCTGGCTCAATCGCGACTCTCACCTGAACGAAATGCATGGTTTCATCGCATTCCAAATGCTGAAGGGTCCCGAGGCGGACGGCCTCATCCTCTACGCCTCGCACACGGTCCGGACCTCTGAAGACGCGTTCACCGCGCCTGGACGCGGAGCGCGCAAGTCCGGGCCGCCCATCGCGATGCCGGGCAGACGACGACGCTTTACGACGGTCATCCGCATTTCGAGGGTTTTACCGGCCCGCAGAGCATCGCCGCACAAGACGCGACCGAATGAACACCAGGGTGACCGAACCCTCCGTCACTCGTTGACGGCAAGTCCCGGGATGTCCGGCGGCTGCACGTCGACCGTGTGCGTGAGCGCATTCAGGAAGGCAACCAAGTCCCATTTCTCGCGATCGGTCAAACCCAGCGGTTCGATCAGGGGCGACAGGTTATCATCGCGGTCGCCGCCTCGGTCGTAGAACTCGACCACATCCTCGAGCGTGCCAATCGAACCGTCATGCATATAGGGCGCGGTCAAGGCCACATTGCGCAGCCCCGGCGTCTTGAAAGCGCCCCGATACGCGGTCTTTTCATCCTCGGCGTCCATTATCGCGCCGAGACCCCGGTCATCGCTGTCGACGCCGATATTGTGGAATTGCCAGTCGGTCAGATCAGGCCCGTTGTGGCACGTCACGCAGCGCCCCTTACCTTCAAAAGCCTCAAAGCCGCGCTGCGCCTCCATCGACATGGCGGACAAATCGCCTCCAACATATCTGTCATAGGCCGAATCGTTGCTGATCAGAGTGCGCTCGAACGCGGCGACGGCCAGCGCCATATTCAGATGCGTAATCTCGCCGTTCGGTGGAAAGGCGCGTTTGAACATTTCCAGATAAGCCGGTTCGGCCTTCACCTTCGGCAGAAAGCCCTCGTATACCTTGCGCGAGCGCATGGACTTGAATGCCTGGCTCTCCAGCGGCTCCAGACAGACCTCAATTCCGGTATCTTCCGGTGTGAAGCACTGACCCGCCGGCGTGCGCCCGTCCCAATGGACGACGGGTGCAGCCGCCAGGTTATAGAGTGTCGGTGAATTACGTTTCGCGCGGCTCCAGTCCTTATGGGCCGAAAGATCGAGCGCCACACCATCGGCGAAGGCCATGTGCGGGCTGTGACAGCTCGCGCAGGACTGATCTTCGGAAAGAACCAGACGGGGATCGAAAAACAAGTGTCGCCCAAGATCTACCGCATCATCGCTGCGCGGGGTGCCTGCGGGCCAGGTATTGCGATCGATGGGTGGTGTTCGCGCCCCATCCGCGAGCACGGAGACGGCACCGAATGCCGTAAAGAAGATCGTCGCAAAAATAAATATGCAACACTGTCGGATTTGGAATGTCATCTCAGCCCCTGTCGATCGGGATCGGCCAAAACAGTCAACACTGCAGGCATGGAAGTCCCTCCATTCAGTCAAACTGATCTCGGAACACGGGGCAACAGTCAACGAATACATTAAGCGATCATACCGGAAAATTGCTTTTGTGGGCGGTCGATGCTCGTACCGACTTACCGAATGTCTTCACCGACCCGCGATAATGCGACAGCTGAAAACGTCGCGACCGAGATGGCCGTGCCTGTATCGGCCGACAATATGCCCGGCGTGCTGAAACCGATCGGTGTCGCGACCCTGGTTGAGGCGATGAAGGGGCAATGGGCGGCTGAACTGCCAGTCCGGCATTGCGAGAACCAAACCGTCCCGGATCGTCTCGGAAAAGGCATGCAGATCAAATTTGAAGAAAGAAAGAAGACGATAGGGCCATAACGCGTCCCTAAAACCTGAAGCGGAAAATCCAGCCGGTTTCAACACAGCCTCCGGAGGAAACCGACATTACGGACGCCCCGTACAGCCCGCTCCTCGAGGACGCGCTCGCTATACGTCCGGCGTCAGGCGAAAAAACCGGCGCAACGGGACCAGACGGCAAGCGGGTCCGAGTTGATCGACGAGCCGGGCCTCGACAACATCGCTGTTGCTACGGCCGCCATACCATGTCCTGGCGCACGCGGGTAATGCTGGTCGCGAGGGCTTCGAATTCGTGACGGATGTGGTTGCGAACCCTCTGTACAGCCGGCTTCAACTTCGTATCTCCCTTGGTCAAAACGCCGAGATGCCGGTCCGGATCACCGATCCGGATGGAAAGGGCGCTGACCGACCTTTGGTTGCGCATCATGAAGACGACCGAGAACGGGAGCACGGTCAATGCGTCTGATCCAGCCAGGATATTGACCGTCGCGCTGAGGGAGCCACCCGTGAAACTCACCTTGAAATCCTTGATCCCAATTTCCTTCAGGACATTTCGCAGGTCCTGGTAAAGCGGGCTGTCCGCTGGTGGTGCGATCCATGGATACTGACCGATATCGGCCAGTTTGACCGATCCCCGGCGGGCGAGCGGATGGCCGGCACGGCACGCGATGACGTTTCGGCCGGGCAGGATTTGTTCAAACTCATACCCCTCCGGAATCGAGGAAGCGCGCATGGGAAGAATTACGAGATCCAGCGACCCGCCCATGAGCTTCGGGATCAGATCGTTCATGTAGCCATAGATCTGGTCGATCCGCACGTCCGGCCGCTTGAATTGAAACGCCGCGAGCATCCCTGATATCACACCATCCAGGAAAAACGGGGTGCCGCCGACGCGTACGGCCCCGGTTCTGCCGTCCCGATACTGCGACAGAACCTCGGAACTGCTTCGGCCCGCCTGATAGATCTTACGGCCCTCGGCGGCGAGTGCGAAACCAAGTTCGGTGGGACGCAAAGGGCGTCGGTCCGGTTCGAAAAGGGCAATGCCGATGCGCTCTTCCAGCATGGAAAGAGACCGGCTGAGACTGGGTTGCGATTTTCCCAGCATCTCGGCGCCTTCACTCAGCCCGCCCTTTTCGACGATGGCGTACAGTATTTCGAGGTGGCGCGGGTCCAGTTTCATGACTTCGCGTTATGAAATGAGAAGAAGATTCGATCAAGATGACGAATTGGCGGTGCAAAATGGCAAGCAACCGTGAGGAAGCTTACCCATGTTGAATGCCAACCGATTTTCGACCGATCAGACCGTCGCGTTCGGCGCGGGCCTTCGGCATCGCATCAAAGAGCATGCGGTTGCGGCCGGATGCGAGCGCATCATGATCCTGACAACGCCGCACCAATCCGCCCTCGGCCTCGAACTGGCCGAGACACTTGG
>JBCCVK010000199.1:0-5128 GCA_039195495.1 Pseudomonadota bacterium | reverse complement strand
CCGGCGTTTTCGCCATCGTCGCGCGCGTTCCCACGGTTATCGTGGCCGGATTAGCCACGTTGACGGTGAACATGGGGCTGGAAGGATGGTTTTCCGATCGGGTCAGGCAGGTGGTCGGCTCCTCGTTGTCGGCGGCCGAGGCTTACGAACAGGAACACCGCGACGATCTGCTGGTGGACGCGGTTTCGCTGGCCGCGTATCTTGATGCCGCCAAGCGGGCGAATTTTTTTCTGTCGGACGGAAATTTGCGTCAACTGCTCACGCAGGGACAGGCCAGGGTGCAAAGGGGACTGCGCGAAGCCTTCGTCATCGACGGCGGCGGCACGATACGTGCGAGGGGCGAGCGAAGCTATCTTTTCGATTACGAGGATCCAGGAGCGCGCGTTCTGACGGCGGCGCGCAGCTCCGGCCCTCAGATCATGGAGGATTGGGATAATAACGAATTTCGGGCGCTGATACGTCTTGAAGCTTTCGAGGATCGTTATCTTTACGTGAGTCGGGAAGTCGATGGGCAGATCTTGAATCTGCTGGACGACACGCAGGCGACCGTGCGCCTTTACGAACAGCTCGAGGCGGATCGCGGGCGTTTGCTGTTCGAGTTCGCGTTGCTCTATCTGGGCTTCGCCCTGATCCTGTTTCTCGCGGCGATCTGGCTGGGTCTGTGGTTCGCCGAGCGATTGTCCCGTCCCGTCGGGCGCCTGGCCGGCGCGGCCCAGCGGGTTGGATCGGGTGATCTTGACGTGCAGGTGAGTGAAGAAGAGGGCGATGACGAGATCGCCACGCTGGGGCGCGTCTTCAACCAGATGACGCGCCAGCTCAAAGCCCAGAGGGAAACGTTGTTGGCGAAAAACCGCCAGATCGAACGGCGGCGACGGCTGTTCGATTCGGTCCTGTCCTCCGTAACCGCGGGCGTCATCGGTTTGGATGCGAACGGACGGGTGGATTTCATGAACCGATCCGCTCAGCAATTGTTGGCGTTGAGGGAATCCGAGGGGCTCGATCAGCTCCTGTCCACCACCGTACCGGAATTCGGTGGGCTGTTGGCCGCCTTGAAGGCGTCTCGGCGGGAGGTCGAACAGCAGGAAGTCAAACTGCTTCGCAGCGGCAAGCGGGAAAATCTGCTGGTCCGCCTCAGTACCCGCCGAAATACCGAGGCGTCCTTGGAAGGTTACGTGGTGGCGTTCGATGATGTCACGGATCTGGTCAGCGCCCAGAGAATGGCGGCCTGGGGGGACGTTGCCCGCCGCATCGCGCACGAGATCAAAAATCCCCTGACGCCGATCCAACTGTCGGCCGAACGGTTGCGGCGCAAATACGGCCCCCTGGTCGGCGACGATCAGGACTCTCTCGATCAGTTGACCGGTGTCATCGTTCGGCAGACGGAGGATCTGCGGCGCATCGTCGACGAGTTTTCGAAATTCGCACGCATGCCCGAACCCGATCGCAAAAGTCATGATCTGCTGCAACTGGTGCGCGACGCGGTCACGCTGCAGCGGACGGCGCTGGAGCATGTGAAGATCGTCGACGACATTCCCTCTGGGCATGCGCAAGGGGACGTTGATGCCACGATGATCGCGCAAGTGTTGACAAATCTAATCAAAAATGCACTTGAAGCCATTGAGAGTCTTGCAGAAAAAGGCATCGTTGCAGATGCGGAAATCCGCATCTCCGTCCAGGTCGGCACAGAGGTGGTCACCATAAGGATCGCCGATAACGGTATCGGTTTGCCCGAGGATCGTGCACGGCTGTTCGAACCTTATGTCACCACCCGCGCCAAGGGCACCGGCCTTGGCCTGTCAATCGTGAAGAAGATCGTCGAAGAGCATGGCGGAACCTTGGCGTTGACGGACGCGCCACCGTTTCGCGAAGGCGCGCATCGCGGCGCGATGGCGGTGCTGACGTTGCCGGTACAGACCACCACCCAAACCCCCCGCAAGGTAGCATGACGGGATTCTCAAGTGAGCGGATATGAGCGATATTCTGATTGTTGACGACGAACGCGACATTCGAGATCTGATTTCGGACATTCTCAGGGATGAGGGCTACGCCACGCGGGTTGCGGCGAACTCCGACGAATGCCTGGCCGCGATCAAGGCCCGGGCACCGGGTATGATGATCCTGGACATCTGGCTGAAGGACAGCGACATGGACGGGATCGACATTCTCAAGACGGTCAAGCGCGACAATCCCGAGATCCCCATCGTGATCATTTCAGGTCATGGCAATATCGAAATCGCCGTGGCCGCCATCAAGCAGGGCGCTTACGATTTCATCGAAAAACCGTTTAAAATCGATCAGTTGATGGTTGTGATCAACAGGGCGATGGAAACCAGTCTGCTGCGGCGCGAGAATGCCGAACTGCGGCGCATCGAAATCGGCGTCACCGACATGATCGGCAGTTCACCGGCCTTCAAGACGTTGAAGTCGCAACTGGACAAGGTCACCAAATCCAACGGCCGGGTCATGCTTGCCGGGCCATCGGGCTGCGGCAAGGAGGTGGCGGCGCGCTATATTCACCTTCATTCGAACCGCGCCCAAGGTCCCTTCGTCTCGGTTACCTGCGCCGCGATCGAATCGGAGCGCATGGAAGAGGTGCTCTTCGGACGAGAGTATCCGGATCGTCCGGTCGAGCCGGGTCTGCTCGAACAGGCCGATGGCGGGTTCATCTATTTTGACGAAGTGGCCGACATGCCCATGGGCACGCAATCCAAGATACTGCGCGTTCTGGTGGAGCAGCGCTTCACGCGCGTGAGCGGGACCAAAAAGGTGGGTGTCGACATGCGTGTGATCGCCTCCACCAGTCGTAACCTGAAGGCGATGGTGACCGACGGCCGGTTCCGGGAGGAGCTTTACCATCGCTTGAACGTCGTTCCGGTCGCCGTGCCTTCGCTGGAGGATCGCCGTGAGGACATTCCCGATCTGGCGCGGCATTTCATCGAAATGCTGAACAGAACCCAAGGCTTGCCTTTGCGTGAATTCAGCGAAGAAGCCTCCGCTTTGCTGCAGACCATGGTCTGGCCCGGCAATGTGCGGCAGTTGAGAAACGTGGTCGAAAGGGTATTGATCCTTGGGCCGGACAAGGGACCGATAGAGGTGCGTGAATTACCCTCTACCGATGTATCCGGCGACGATGACGGCCGGGTCGTTCTGTCCGGAGCCCTGGCGACGCTTCCCTTGCGGGAGGCGCGCGAGCTTTTCGAGCGGGAATATCTGATGACGCAAATCAACCGGTTTGGCGGAAATATCAGCCGGACGGCTTCTTTCGTCGGCATGGAACGCAGCGCTTTACACAGAAAACTGAAATCTCTCAACGTCGTGACCAGCGGCAAAAGCGGGGCGCGGGTGGCCCATGTCGAAGGGACGCAAGCGGATACGGTTTGATTGACGCCGCCCGCATGCTCTGTCACAACCCGGGCCTGGGACCGCAACCAGCGTATGGGATCGCATGAAGGTCATCATCTGCGGCGCAGGCCAGGTCGGCTGGCAGATTGCCCGTCATCTTTCAAGCGAGCGCAACGACGTGACGGTGGTGGATAACAATCCCGATCTCGTGGCGCGCGTCGCCGATACGCTGGACGTGCAGGGTTTGACCGGTTTCGCCAGTTATCCCGACGTGCTGGAACGGGCGGGTGCGCGCGACGCGGACATGATCATCGCGGCGACCTTTTCCGACGAGGTCAACATGGTCACCTGTCAGGTGGCGCATTCGGTTTTCGCCATTCCGCGCAAGATCGCGCGGTTGCGCAGTCAGAGCTATCTGACCGCCATATATTCCGATCTGTACCGTCGCGATCACATGCCGATCGATGTGGTGATCAGCCCCGAACGCGAGGTGGCGGACGCAGCCCTGCAGCGGCTCAACGCGCCTGCCGCCTTCGATACCGAAAGCTTTCTGAGCGGTAAGGCACAGCTTTTGGGCATTTCTCTCGATGCGGATTGCGCCGTGCTCGATACGCCGTTGCGCCAGTTGAGTGAACTGTTCTCCACCCTGCGTGCCAGAGTGGTCGGCGTGCGTCGGCGGGGACATCTTTTCGTTCCAAGCCCGGGCGACCAGCTTTTCGAGGGCGATCAGATCTATTTGTTTTCCCATACCCAGGATGTCGGCAGGTCTTTGGACATTTTCGGAAAAACCGTAAAAAAACAGGAACGCGTCGTCATTATCGGGGGGGGTAATGTCGGTCTCGCGGTCGCCACGCATCTCGAGGCCGGCGCAAGGCGGATCCGCGCCAAGGTGATCGAGAAGAACCGCTTGTGCGCCGAGCGTGCCGCAGACCGGTTGGAACGGACGATCGTTCTGAACGGCGACGGCTTGGATCGGGACTTGCTGATGGAAGCCAACGTCGATCGCGCCGATGCCGTTTTGTGTGTGACCGATGACGACAAAACCAATATTCTGGCCGCCGTCCGGGCCAAGGCTCTGGGGGTGCCGATGGCGATCTGCCTGATCAACGATCCGACGCTGGTGCCGCTGCTGAAACCGCTTGCGATCGACACCCATATCAATCCCCGCGCGACAACGGTGTCGTCGATTCTGAAACATATCCGGCATGGTCGAGTCCGCACCATCTACTCGATCGGGGACGCCGAGGCGGAAGTGATCGAAGCGCAGGTTCTGTCGACATCCCCGATCGCGGGAAAATTCATCCGTGATATCGACTTTCCCGAAGGCGCTCTCGTCGGTGCCGTCATGAAAAGGGACGAACTGATCACGCCCATGGGCGGCACCAAGGTGGAGGAGGGCGATATGATCACCATATTCGCCTTGTCCGCCGAAGTGCGAGAGGTGGAGCGTCTGCTGCAAGTCTCGGTCGATTTCTTCTGAAATCCATGCGGTTTCTGGCGCAGCTTCCCTTGATGATGCCCCTGATGGGGGGGGGCGCGCTTGCGATGCTGGTCCCGGCTCTCGTCGCCTTTGCGCAATCCGATCACGCCACGGCGCGTGCGTTTTTCTACGCTTCGATCTTGTTTTCGCTCTTGACCGCGCTTTTGGGACTGGCGACGTTTTCGAAACGCAACCGCAACAATGCCCGTGATCATCTTCTGACGATGGTCGCGGCACTGGCTTTTTTGCCGCTGATGCTGGCAATTCCGGTCATCGAAGCGGTGCCGGACACCCGTTTCATCAATG
>JBCCVK010000198.1:0-5201 GCA_039195495.1 Pseudomonadota bacterium | reverse complement strand
CCCCGGCCCAAGCGATCCATCGTCAACGCCATCGCGGCGCGTTGCGCCCGCTGCGCGGCATCGTCTCGTATCAACGCGTCCAAAGCCCCGGCGATGCCCACCGGTTCACAGGCCCTGCCGAGAAACTCCGGAACCGCGCGGGTATCGGACACCAGATTGACCAGGGTGACCGTATCGATCCTGAGCATCCGTTTGATGATCTGTCGACTGAACCAGTTCACGTCGTAAGCCACGACCATCGGTGTGTCCGCCGCAGCCAGTTCCAGCGACACCGTGCCCGAGGCGGCCAGTGCCACGTCAGCCGCCGCGAAACCCGCCCGCTTGCACAAGGCGGCCGCGCGCGCGCCCCGTGGATCAAGAAGCACCGGCGCCCCGGGCCAGGTGCGCGCGGCCTCTCTGACGGCATCCACCGTGCCTTCGACCGTCGGTATGATCACACGCATCTTGGGATACCGCACCGCAATCAGTCGCAACACCTCTCCGAAGACCGGCGCCAAACGCCCCACCTCACCGCGCCGCGATCCTGGCAGGACCAGCAGAATCGGCGCGTCATCGGCCATCTCGAATTGGTTGCGGAAGGCGGCCACATCCCGTGCGGAAGCAACCGGTTCTGCCACGACCGGATGTCCGACAAAATCGCAAACCATGCCCACAGCCTCCATATAGGGCGGTTCGAAAGGGAAGAGCGCCAATACCTGGTCGATCACGGCCGCCATTTTCCCGGCCCGACCCGCACGCCAAGCCCAAACCGTAGGCGCGACGTAATGCACGGTGCGAATATCCGATGCCGCCTTGACGCGCTTGGCGACCCGCAGACCGAAATCCGGACTGTCGATGGTGATCAGCGCATCCGGCCCCGCCTTCAGCACCGCCCGCGCCGCCTCATCGATCCGACGCATCAGCCGACGGTATCTGGGCAGAATCTCGACGATGCCCATGACGCTGAGTTCATCCATGGGAAAGAGACTGTCCAGTCCCCGCGCCTGCATTAGCGGCCCGCCGATTCCGGCGAAGCGCACACCGGGACACTCGGCCTGCAATCCCTGCATCAGCGCCGCTCCCAGACGATCACCGGACGGTTCTCCGGCCACCAGGAAGAAACGCCAGCTCATGCCATTCCCCAAATGGCGATCCCGGCGGCCTCGGCGGCGGCGCTGGTTCGAGCACGTTCCAGCACGATGACCCGGCCCGCTTCGATACACACACCGTTTAATCCGGCATCTTTGGCGTGGGCGACGGTGTCGGGACCGATCGTTGGCATGTCCACCCGCAGATCCTGCCGTGGCTTGGCGCGTTTGATCAACACGCCGCCTGCCGCGATGCGCGTCTGGGCGACGAAACGCAACATGGCGTTGGTGCCTGGCAGGGTTTCCACCGCCAGACACATTCCCCCGGCGACGACACAACCTTGACCGATATCGAGAGGCGCCATCGCCTCGAGAATTTGCTGCCCACGCCCGGCATCGCGGCGGTCCGCATCGGACGGCCGCAGCCGGGTCAAAGAGCCTTCCGCCACCGTCAGATCGGGGGCCACCTCATGCGCGCCGAGCACACGAAAACCGCGCGCCTCGAAAAGCGCAACGATCACCCGCAGCAAACCGTCATCGCCCTTTTCCAGCGCCCGCAGCACCTGCGGCGCGACGGCCAGGGTTTCGGCATCGAAGGCCGTAGGATCCAAAAGCGGACGCGTCATCGCCCACGCAAAGACCAGATCCCGCACCCCACGCGCCTTGAGTGCCGAAAACAGCGCGCCCAGCCGCTCGAATCGCGCATCGAGCACCTCATCGGCCGTCCCATCCACCGGCATGCCGCGGAACCTTACCAATATGCCGCGCCGGGCGGACAATACCGCCCCTGGAAGCGCCCCGGCACCGGCGATGACGGCAAAATCGGTCATTTCGGCGTCAGGAAGGATCTTTCGCTGGCCCCAAGAATGAAGTCGGCCACCTGACGGACGTAATCACTGCTCGCCTCTTCGCGCAAACGCTGCGCACGCTCTTGAAACGCACCCTCATCGCGCGCCAGCACCCGATACGCCGTTCTGAGCGCCGCGATATCCGAGCGAGGCACCCCCTTGCGTTTCAGACCGACCAGATTGAGACCATCGAGTTCCCCCCTCGGACCTTGAACGAGACCATAGGGGATAACGTCGTTGGTGACCATCGTCACGGCACCGATGATCGAACCGCGCCCGATTCGCACCCATTGATGGACACCGGACAGACCTCCGACAATGACGTCATCCTCAACGATGCAATGGCCTGCCAAAGCGGCTTGATTGGCCAGCACCACACGATCGCCCACCTGCGCATCATGACCGACATGGGCGCCGGTCATGAACAGGCAGTCATTCCCGACCCGGGTCAGCCCCCCGCCACCCTCGGTGCCCGGATTCAGCGTCGCCCCTTCGCGGATACGGCAACGCTTACCAACGGTCAGGCGTGTTCTTTCCCCTTTGTACTTCAGATCTTGCGGGACTTCACCGACAGTGGCGAAGGGAAACACCACCGTCTCGTCGCCGATCTCGGTCCAGCCGGTGGTCACCGCGTGGCTTTTCAGGACAACGCCCCGTCCCAACGTTACATCGGGACCCACGACACTGAACGGACCCACGACACAATCGGGACCGACGCTGGCACCGTCTTCGACAACGGCACTGCCGTGAATCCGAGCCGAGGGATCGATCGCCACGAACTACTCCTGCAAATCCATCATTGCGGCGAATGCGGCCTCGGCAGCCACCTCGCCACTCACCTTGGCGACACCGTTGAACTTCCAGACCCGCGATTTGCCGCGCAGCGCCTCGACATGCAGTTCCAATACGTCGCCGGGCACCACCTTGCGGCGGAAACGGCATCTGTCGATACCCATGAAATAGACCAGAAGTTCCTTGTCGACGGTTTCCATCGACAAACCGACCAGGATCGCCGCCGATTGCGCCATGGCCTCGACGATCATTACACCCGGCATGATGGGTGCGCTCGGGAAATGTCCCTGAAAATACGGCTCGTTGAAAGTGACGTTTTTGATGCCCACGCAAGAGGTGTTCAATCGAATGTCCCGAACCTTGTCGATCAGCAAAAACGGATAGCGGTGCGGAATAATGCGTTGAATGAGATTCAGATCAGCGGAGAACGGTTCTGTATCGAGCATCACGGTGGTGCCCTGCCTCTAAGTCGTTGCGGATAAATCCTTATCAAGTCGGATCAGGGCACACAAGCAGCGGACGGTCAATCCGGTCGCGGTGGCGGGATTTCTCCGTCGAGTCTGCCGAGACGCTCCAGCGCCATATCGGTGATATCGATGGCCGAGGCGGACAGGAACACTTCGCGCTTGTCGAGAACGACGAATGCGCCGCGCTCTCTCGCGATCGCCAGAACAAGCGGAGCCGCCCGTTCCAGCACCTCTTGACGAAGCCGATCGCGCCTTTGGGACAGTTGACGTTCCTTGCGATCCTGCGCCTGACGAATTGAAACGACCTTTTGATCGAACTGCTCCGCCATGGCGCGGAAACTGTCCGGAGCCACCGTCCCCCGCAGGGTGGTCAATCTTTGCTCCTCGGCCGCCAGTTCCGCTTCGATCTGGCGATTCTCCCGCGCAAGCGCCTGCCGGTCCGCCTCGAAACGCTCCAGGGCCGTCTGACCTTGAATTGAATCGCGAAACAAGCGGTCCTGATCCAATGTCAGAACCGGTGCCTGGACCGGTCCCGTCCCCGAGAGCTCTTGCGATCGCACGCCATCGGCACCGACGGCCGCCAAAGCCGCCATCAGAAGCAGACGCAGCGCCATTTCTTCAGAACCGTGTCGAGATGGTGAAATCGAACGATCTGGTGCGATCGTAAGACTGTTTTTCGAGCGGATGCGAGAAATTGAAACGAAGCGGGCCCAGCGCGCTGTCGAAGAACAAGGAGACACCGACCGTCGACCGAAGATGGAAGCTGTCGTCGATCTCATTTCCGGCGACGAAGGGGCCCTGAGGGCCGCCTTGCGCATTATCGAGATCCCACAACGAGCCTATATCGAAAAAGGCGCCCCCACGCACACCGTATTCTTCCGGCAGGCCGAGTGGAAATTCGGCTTCGAAGCGAGCGACGGCATAGTAATTACCGCCAAGCGCATCCCGGTTCGCGGCATTCAGATCACGGGGGCCGATGCCGCCGCCGGAGAATCCGCGGAACTGACGGCTGGAGATGCGGAACCGGTCGGTGATGCGGCTGGCGCCGTCATCCAACATATTCAGCGCCCCCCCCTCAACAGCCGCGCGCAGCGTTACCTCTTCCCGCGCGACACGGCGTTCCGCGAGCGCACGCGCCGTGGTACGCACGTATTGCGAGTCGCCCCCGAATCCGGCGATATCTTGTGAAAATTGCAACAGAACACCCGCCGCCGGATTCAATCCGGTCCGGCGCGTATCGTAACTGTAGGTATAGCCGATCTCCGAACGCAGTTCCTGGCCTTCCTCGGCGGCCAAAATCCGCGAACTGTCGGCGCTCACATCCGATATCTCTTCCTGTGACACCCGATAACGCAGTTGCAATCGGCCGTTTTCCGACAACGGGAACGCGACGCTCGGCGACAGCACGATCGTCTGCGTGTCGAAATCGGCGTCGTTGACGCCGCTCGTCTCCCGATAGGAGGCCAGAAACCCGAATGCCAGATCCCGGCCAAGCAATTTGGGTTCCCGGAAATTGAACGTGTATTCCTGATTGTCGGGCGAGCTGTTGAAGGTCAGTCCGATGAACTGGCCACGCCCCAGGAAGTTTCGTTCATTGAACGTCACCGCGAAGCCAAGACCGTCTTCGATCGAATAATTGGCCCCGAACCCCAAAGACCCGGTCGGGGCCTCTTCCACGTCGACATCGATGACGACCTGATCCGGCGCGCTTCCTTCGCGCGCGTTGACCTCGACGTTGCTGAAAAAATTCAACGCCCGAATGCGTTCCGCCGCCGCGCGAATCTGACGCGGATTGAACGGATCGCCTTCGGCGATGCGGAACTCGCGGCGTACGACACGGTCCAGCGTCGTGGAATTGCCTTCGACGTCGATCCGCTCAACGAAAACGCGCGGCCCGCGTGTTATGAAGAATTCGACGTCCAGCGTCAACGCCGCATCGTTGCGCCGGACGCGCGGCTCGACCCGAATGAAATTCAAGCGACGTTGCCCGAGATACCGGGCGGCTTCACCGAGAGTTACTCGCAGGT
>JBCCVK010000197.1:0-5205 GCA_039195495.1 Pseudomonadota bacterium | reverse complement strand
GTCGAACGGTTCAGAAAGGTCGTTTTGACCAACGATTTCGACGATCCAGACCATTCCGGCGAAAGTCGATGAGCCCGAAGATCGCCCTGCGCCGATGCGCAACCGCTGGATATACGGCCGCCGCCCGGGATATGGGAACATTCGCCGGCCCAATCGAGAAGTCCGATCATATCATGGGAGGATCCGGTGCCGACTGAAACGAGGATGCCGCGGCCGATGAACAAGGGGCCGCTGCCTGCGCATGCCAAGTTCTTTTGACATGAAAAAAATCATTCTCGTTACCGGTTCGACGGATGGTATCGGACTCGAGACCGCCAAAATGTTGGCGGCAAAGGGCCATCGCGTGCTCCTGCATGGACGGGATCAGAAAAAGCTGGAGATGGCGGCAAAATGGTCGGCGGCGAGACGGAAAACCACATCGCCGACATTTCCCGGATGACCGGCGTCAAGACCTTGGCCGAGGCCATTGCGGAAAGGCATGACACGCTTGATGTTCTCATCAATAACGCAGGTGTCTTTAGAACGCGCTCATCCGTCACTCCGGACGGGCTCGATGTGCGTTTCGTGGTCAATACGCTGGCGCCATATGCGCTCACCCGCCGTCTTTTGCCGCTGATGGGGGGCAAAGGTCGCATCATCAACCTGGCATCGGCTGCGCAGGCGCCCGTGAACGTTCAAGCGCTTGCCGGACATTTACAACTGTCCGAAATGGAGGCTTATGCGCAAAGCAAGCTGGCCATTACGATGTGGTCACGCGAACTGGCCCGTGAACTGTCCGACGGTCCGATCGTTCTGGCCGTGAATCCGGGATCGCTGCTTGCCAGCAAAATGGTGAAAGAGGGCTTCGGGATTGCCGGAAATGACCTTCGCATCGGTGCGGAACTTTTGTGCCGCGCCGCGCTTTCCGATGATTTCGCCAATGCGTCGGGCAGGTATTTCGACAATGATGCCGGCCGGTTCGGCGACCCGCATCCCGATGCGCTCGATCCCTTGAAATCGGCCGAAGTCCTGAAAGCGATCGAAGCCGTGCTCGCCGGATTGACCAGACAGGGCGCGGTCCGTGACGGAAAACCGATCTCTGATCGTTGACGCTGAGAAATCGGGGGTCAATGCGCCATAGCACAAGCGGCCGTTTGCGGAAAATATGACCGCTCCCACGCCTGTCGGCAGGAAGCGCATGCGATCCCGTTGATCTGCCAGCGTTCGCCGCCGGCGGGCGCCACATCCCCGACGATCGGCCGAGCGTGGCGAATGTGAATCGGGTGGCTCTGGTCGTCGGCGAAAACGTCACCGATGTGAAACTTTCCCGCAATCCGGTGATGTCCGTCCCTTTCGACCTTTCCGGCTCGGTCCCGTGGCCTGGTTTGACGGCCAGCCCGGGATCATCCTTCAGAGAAAGTCGTCGCGACGGGGCGCGAAGCAATCCACCAGCATGCCCGGCTCGATGCAAAGGCAGCTGTGTTCGATGTTGGAAGGGATGACAAAGCAGTCGCCCGCGCTGATACGGCGGGTTTCTCCATTCATGGTGAAATCAAATATACCGGACTGCACATAGGTCGATTGCGTATGCGGATGGCGGTGTGGACTGCCGATTCCATCTTTTGCAAATCTGAACTCGACCACCATCAGATGCGGATCCTGTGCCCGCACACGGCGTTCCACCCCTTCGCCAGAGACGGTCCAGTCATTGGTTCCGCTGTTGAAGTTGTTCATCTTCTCCTCCTTTGGCCCGTCCGGGCCCGTGAAACATTGTTCGATTGACCGGCCTGCCGCAATTGATGCATTAAGATCGTATCTGATACACTAGATATATATATACTATGTCAACCAGTATAACTGACATCTTGCCTGCCATGGCGGAGGGTCCCGTCAGCCAGAGGATCTACGACCGGATCCGCGAGAAGATCATCTCGCTGGAATGGCAGCCGGGCGTAAGGATTTCGGAAAAGGACGCGGCCGCGGCGCTTGGGGTCTCCAAGACACCGGTACGCGAGGCTTTCATCCGTCTTTCCGAAGAGGGGCTGATGGAAATCCGCCCGCAGAGCGGCAGTTACGTTTCCGAAATCAGCTTCGAGAAGGTCTATGAAAGTCTGATGCTGCGGCGCGCGCTGGAAATGGCCATAGCGGCCGAAGCCGCGAATCAGCGCTCCGCGTTCGATCTGGTGCGGCTTCAGGATCTGATCGAACGGCAGGTGCAGATCGCCGAGCGGGGAAACGGCGGCGCGTTTTTCGAACTGGACCGGACTTTCCACGAGACGCTGTCGGAAATCGCCAGGATGCCTTCGGCCATTCGCATGATCCGCATGGTCCGGGGCACGGTCGATCGCGTTCAGCGATTGCGGATTTCGCGCGGAGACAACCGCAATGCCGAAGTGATCGGGGCGCATCGGCGGATCGTGACCGCCATCGAACGGCGGGATGCCAAGGCGGCCTCCGAAGCGATGGATCGGCACCTGGACTGCATGGCTCTGTTCGCACAAATCACCAGAAGCGCGGAAGTGCGCAAACATGTGAAACCGCGCGTGTCCTGATCGTCGAGGCCGAGGGGGCGGCGCGTTTTGAAGGGCGCCCGGTCGTGCGCCGATGCGTTCGGCGCGGCCCGCGCTTACCCGGCATGGCCGAAATATATTCTTCCCGGTGTCAAACGCAGGCTTTCGCAACACGGGACATGACAGCCATATCGCGGGAAAATCCAGTATCGCCCTTCAGTAATCTCTTTCGAAGAAAAGACCTATGCCGGTGTCCCCGTCGGCTCCGGCCCGGCCCTTGATCGTGACGTTGGGACTGACGTCAAGGCGCAGATGGATGGCGCTGGTGCCCTGCCCGTCGACGGTTACATCCGTGTAAAGATTGTCCGAGATATACTCTCCGACACGCAGGCGCGCGCGGCCGGCTTCGTCCGTTTCGATGTCCAAAGCATCCAGCCCGAAACTCTGACGAAGGCTTCCGATCAGTCCGGCACCGCCCCGCCCGGCGAGCGTCGCGACCGCCGATGTGATCTGTACCGCCTGTAAAGGGGACAGGCCGGCTAGACCGCGGCCGAAAAGCAGTCGGGAAAGCACCTCGTCCTCGGGCAACTCGGGGACCGAGGTAAAGACGATGTCAGGCTGGCTGACCGGACCGCTGACGATGATTCGAACGATCACGCCGTCGGCCTCGGATCGTGCGACAAGACGCACGACCGACACGAAATCACCCTGCATCTGCGCCATGCCTTCTTCAAGGGTCAGCCGCTTGCCGAGAATGTCCAGACTGCCGCGCAGCAGCGAGAGTTGGCCGCTTGGAACCACATTCGCGGTGGTGCCCCCGAGACGCAATCGCCCCCCCAGTTCGGCGTCCAGTCCTCGACCGCGAATGAAGATGCGATTGGGCGCCCGCAGCAGAATATCCATGGGAAAGGCTGCGGTGTTCGCCGCCCTGTCGGGCCGCACCAGCCCCGCCCGGACGCGGGTGCGGTGGACTGGGCGCGGTTCTTCGACATGGCGCACGATGTCGGCCGCATCGCCGGTGACGAACCCGGTCGAAGGGATTTGAATTTGGGTTTCGTCCAGAACGATGTCGCCGGTGATGCGCGCGCCGCCCGCAAGCGGGCCGAGAAGCCGGATCAGCCCGTCGATACGACTGCTGTAGAGGCGCGAATCTCCGACCGCGGCATTGCCGATCCGAAGATCGACGTCGCTTGCATAAGGAAATGTCAGCGCCGAATTGCCGGATGCGCTGACATTGCCGCCAAGAAGGAGGGAGGAGGACAGAGTGTAGGCTGCCAGACCATCGGTCAGGGTGATGCGCCCGGTTATATCCTCCATCGCGTTGCGCAGGGTCGGCAGCGACAGGCGGGCATCGTCGATGGTTGCGGTGCCCCGGAGCGAGGACAGGGCGAACGGACCCTCCAGGCGCAAGTCAAACATGGCTTCACCCGTTAAGGATCTCGGCGCCAGCGCGCGATTGGCGAGTGCGAGCGGGGCGGTCCCGGTGATCCCGAGGGCGGCCGTGCCGGCTTTCGCGGTAACGTCTCCGTCCACGGTCGCCCTTATGCCTCCGGGACCATTGACCAGCGCCTCGATCCGCCAGCCACCGTCGGCCTGGCGAATGTCGACCGTCGCATCCGCGGCCCCGGGCAGTTCGGGGATCACGCTTTGCAATGTATCGATCGTGGCGCCGACGCGTGCCCTGATTTCCCCGTCGAGCGGTATCCTGGCCGTGGCCGTGGTGCGCAGGGTGCCCGGGCCGTTCAGATTGCTTTCGATAGTCCAGACCCGGTCTTCGCCCGTGCCGGCGACCGTCATGGCAACCGGACCGCGAAGCACGGGCACGAAGCGGGCCACGTCCTTCAAACGCGCCGACAGATCGAAGACGCCCGTGGTCGTTTGCAAATCGGCCGATCCCGAAATATCCAGGGTTCGTGTCGTCAGCGTGGCAGCCCGTATTCTGGTACCGGTCCGGTCGCGCTCGATGGACAGATCGATCGTCGCGGGACCCGCGAACAGCGGATCGAACCGTGAAGCACCGATCGCCAGATCGACCGTATCCCCCTGAAGCGCCATATCGAACATGCCGCCCAGAACGCGCCCGCGGCCTTCGAGACGCAACTCCGCTTGCCCCGACAACGCCCGTCCCGCCATCCCGGCAAAGACGGAAAGATCATCGCTGCTCAGATCCATGCGGCCCGCCAGCGTCAGATCCCCGTTCGTGGCGACAAGCGTCCCCTCGACATGGGCTGTCGCGGTTTGCGTGACCACGGTCACGGCACCGAGTTCGACGGCGCCCCCCGCCGTCCAGCCGATTTCACCCGTCAACTCCACCTTCGTGCCCAGCGCGCTCGACAGACGTCTGTCCGTATGGGAAAGCCCGAAAAGTGTCGTTGCGACCCGCGCATCGACGGCCGCGGGGCCGGTCCGGTCGATTACGCCCTTCGCGTCGAAAATCGCCCGTTCCATCGTGAATCCGCTTCGGGACAATTGCCCGACCGTTCCGGCGGCATCCCAGGTGTCGCCCCGACTCCGGTCGAAGCGGGCGCGGAAATCGGCGGTGGCAATCCTGGTTTCCGGCCCCGACAGAGGCAAAAGCACCGCCGCGCCTTCGGGATCGTCGAGTGCGATGGCAAGATCGAAACGCTCTGGCCGTCCATCGGCCGCCAGGGCGAGGCTGCCCGAATTGTCGCTCGAGGCGCGCAGTCTCGACATATCGGGCAGCCTCGCCCTGGCG
>JBCCVK010000196.1:0-5235 GCA_039195495.1 Pseudomonadota bacterium | reverse complement strand
TTTTGTCGCCTCTGTGATGTTCATTTCACATGCCATCGTTTTTATTTGTTGGCCCAAAAGGTCCGGGACCGTCTTCGAAGACATGAGAGTGCTCGAACGCGCCGCCGTTCTATTCGTCCGGCATCACCCGGCACCGCTTACCCGTGTCCAGACCGGCCTGCTTGGCTTCGATCACCGGAACCTCGATGGCGATCCGCCCGGCCAAGGGCGGTTGCTCGTGGGGGGCGATGCACGGAAGGGTATTTCCATCAGCATTCGCCGTGGTGACGGCCATGCCTGTTGAGCGGGCTTCCGCCCCTCCGTTTCGCTCTTTATTTGTTGGCTTTTCCAAAGAAACGGATGGGTGAATACGTTGCCGGATACGGGTCTGCTCATCCCGTTCGCCACTGTTCGCAGGGTCTCGTTCCAGCGCGGCGATCATCGTGGTTTTCAACTCGGGAGGCATGTCGTCCAGCATATGTGCCTGCTGGTCGGATCCACCGGTCAAAGCCTCGTGGCGTTCGAGGCTCATCGGCACGAAGCGGCGTTTGCGCTGCTTCGTGATGGCCACCGGGCGCGGCTGGGCAGCGTCGGGAATGTTGCCGGTTTTGCGAGTCCGGATCAGCGGCGGGGAGGTTTTGAATATCGGTCATGATGTGAAAATACCCCTAATATGATAAATATTAGCATATTGCGAACGTCTGTAATATATAAATATATAGGGGTCATCATCTGCGATGATTCGCTCTGATTTGCCCGCTGTCCGAATGACTTCAAGAAAGCCGCATCCATGGGACTGCCATGATTGAAGAAATCGCCATTCAATATGCTGGCCAGGCGGAGGACAGCTTGCGGTCGATCTCTTACGGCATCGCCATCGCAGGTGCGATTGCCGCCGCGATATTCCATAAGAGTATCGCCGAATTGCGACGCGCTCCCTATTTCGCTTATTCGGGAATGCTGCTTTTCATGGCGGCATCCGCGCAGTTCGTCTGGTTTGGCTGGATTCAGGCCATGACAGGCGGCTTCCTATGGGTCTTCATGCTCGTGGACGTTTTTGTCGGGCTTGGCGTTGGCTATGCCCTCGGGATCATTGCGATGGCACGCTCCCGCGATGCCTATGGGCACGCGCGGATGGCCTTCCTCGCCTTCATACCCCTCGCGAACTTCTGGCTGCTGCTCACGCCGTCGAAGAACGATATCTCCGCGAACCGTGCCCCGACGATCCCGCTTCTGACAGATTCTCTCGGTGTGCTGACAGGCTTCGTCTTGCTCGTTGCCGGTGCCGCCTTGGGCGCGTTCATTCAGATGGAGACGAACCGAATGGTTGCGGAAGCCTTGGATGATCCGGCGATGCAACGCGCGGGCGTGGACATGATGCTGCGCGGGCAGGGGATCGAGGAAACGCTTCGTCATATAGCCGCTCAGGTCCCAGGCCGGCGCGTTGACGAGATCACCACCTTACTGCGCGTCGTGAGCGACGGGACCACGCTTCGTTATGTCTACGAGGTCTCAACCAACCCAGATGTGTTGTCCCTGTCAATACGCACGAGCCTGGTGCGGCACAGCTGCAGCTATGAGGCATTCCGCCCGTTGATCGAGGCCGGGGCAACCGTCGAACATATCTATCAGAAAACCGATGGCGGCGAAATAGGCATAGTGATCGTCACGCAGAAAATTTGTGATTTTGACACGAAGCTCTAGCGATGGATCATCTGTTCCGGAACCAGCGACGTTTGTGACGCTGGTCTTCCCATGGGACCGTGGCATGCCGGTGCCACTTGTCACGATCTTCCTCAAGATCAGCCAGTCGCTCCTCTTTGTCAGTCGGGTGCTGCGGTGCAGTTTCAAGCTTGAGCTCCGGCTCTTTGATTTGATGCGAGACTCTGGTGTTCACCTCCCCGTTTTCAGGGGGTAATCGTTCACTTTTGTTCGTGAGTGAACCGTTTACCGCATTCTTCCATGCGTCTTCACGGGCAAACCGGGCTCCGTGCTCGGCAGCGATGGTTTCGATGGAGGAAGAGGTCATCAGCTGATGGCAATCGCCTTTCGTTTTGCAGCACGGATGACAGGCGGCACAGGAATTCCGGACAAAAGCAGGATTTGCGCGCATCCCTGCGATCGGGTGTAACTTTGGGGTACGCAGCCCATTGAAAGCATTACATGAGCCGAAATTGGACCCTTTCGTGACGCAGAGAGCTGTAACACGCACATGTCGCGTGAAGGTCTTCTACCGTTACGTCATTCGACGAAGCCATCGAACTAAAGAAGTCTCCAATACGCGTTCCGGAAAACCGCCGCTTTTGCGGCTTCGGGCCGGTTGGACCCGGTTATGGAATTTCACCGAAGCGCGGAGGGACCGGAGATCCCGTTGGCGAAGCCTGCGTGATCTCCGTCCGACCTGCTTTAGTTCGCCGCACGGCCTGCCAGGGCATTGCCAAAGAGGGCGTCGATTGGCGCGCGCACTTGATTGAATTCCAACTGCTCGCCTTCGGGGCCTTTGCAATATGCAAGCGCCCAGCCATCCGACGCCCCTTCGCTGATTTCCAATGCGTAGGATTCAAGTGCTGCGTCGGCTCTTGCGCGGTCGTCGGGTGCATCCGTGTTGCGGTTGCACCGGACATTGGTCATGCCACGAGAGGCGGACGCCAGTTCCAGGTCACGGATGAAGGCGTCGAAGTCTGCCTCTGGATCGACGTCGAAGCTGATATGCATGCTGGTCGGAAAAGCCGGGCTGGTCTCACGACGCGGCGCGGCGAATGTCCCTTCGGTCCAGGGCATCTGCTGAGCGTCACGATATTGCAGCAACTCGATCACGACATTGTCGAACTGGATGAAGACGACGTCGAGGCGCTGATCCCCGCCGCGCAGATCCGGCACGCCAGCCGAAAGCGGATTGACCCCGCTCATGCGCGCATCATTCTCATTCACCTGCATCAGCGTGTTTTGAATGGCAGCGCCTTGGAAATCGCCGTCTCTCAGCACTTCCGTTCCGCCGAGCACCTCGGTGTAGAATTCATAGGCGCGCGCCATGTTTGAAACAGTCACGCCGAAATGCTGCACACCACGCATTCGATCGGCCACGGAGTTGTCTTGGGCGGATGAGGGCATCGCCGTCGAGAGCGACAATGCAAGCGCGCTGACTGCCGGTTTGAGGGTGTTTTTGATCGGATTGGATGTCACTGGTTTTACCTTTCAGTTCCGTTTGAGTGATGATCTTCCCGACAACGAGATGTCGAACACCTTGCCGGATCGCGGAAAGAAGCATCTCGCTTCCGCGGCCTTGGTCGGGGTTTACGTCTTGCTGTTCGCGCTCGGAGGGTAGGTGGGGGCGTGCCCAATGAGAAATCGGAAGGTCCGATAGTTCAAATCGGTGAGATGAATTGGCGCTGAAAGATCCGTTTATTTTCAAGCGCGCAACCGATTGGCGACCGTGGCAGTTCATGGCGCGTCCACGACCCGGATCGACCGAAACTCGATTTGGACGCTGCCGCCGGAAGGGGCGGTATCCTGTACCGAGCAGAAAGTGGCCGTTTACAAGGGGCGCGGAGAATTCACGCTCGGGAACCCTTCCATCACATCGGTGCATGTCACGGCATCCGACATGCCCGGCTTATTTTGTCGAAAAACTCTGGCTCGATCGTGGCTTGGGGGCGCCGCTTCCAGTCTTCTGTCGATGGGGGATCACGCCACGCATCCCCGCTTTCGGCAAGGCGGGACGATCGAACCGGCAATCAGGCGGCGGATCGAGGTGCAACAAATTTTTCGCTGCGTCAGGGCAGAGTGCTTTCGGGGACGAACCATTCGATCGACCATCAACGATTGCAGGTTATCCCCGCCGGGGTTCTGCATCCGGGATGGCAAATCTGACCGCCGTCTGGCCCTTCCAAAGACGTTTCGACGGCATCACCAGCATCGTGTCGTTGGCGGGGGTGTGAATGGCGCGCTCGCCGTCGTACCCGATGAGAGCGCCCTTTTCCGCGAAGATCTCGCCGCCGGTAAAGGTCTGCGTGAAACGGAATGAATCGGTCTCGATCGTCACAGGCTCCACGACCGTGAAGAATTGCTGCGGTGGAGTACCGATCGACGTTTCCGACCGATCCGGAGAGAGCGTCTCGGTCGCGACGAGGAAGCGTATCGTGGCGTCGATCGCCAGAGGGCCCGCGCCCGCCTCCCAGTGTTGCCCGCATTCGATCAAAAGCGCCGTCTTGCCGGATGCCGGGTCGTCGAAATCGCCGTAGTCGCGCATCCGGCGGCCCGCCGCGTGTCCGGCGTCTCCTACGACGCGTTCCGGCACTCTGACCCTGGCGGCCAGTGCTTTGGCCTTGGAATGCCGGCCGGTCATCATCAGCGGCGGGGCGAGATGCTGCATGCTGTGGATGTCGAGGAGAAAGTCGATGTCCTCCAGCGCCGGACGAACCTCGCGCGCGCGCGCAAGCTCTAGGCTGTTTCGGTCACCGTCGAGCACGTTCTTGTCCCAGACCCGATTGAAATCTTCGTCCAGCCAGCGCGTGGCGTTGGGGTCGGCGGGATCGAAGGCCCGATAGGCCGCGACGTTCATGAAGGCCAATGTCAGTGTCCCGGCGACCGGCCTGATCTCTTCGCGAAAGAGGTGGTCCAAGGCGATAGCCCCGCAGGGTTCGTTGCCGTGCACGACCGCGCTGACCATGACATTTGCTCCGGTCCGACCGCTGTCAAATCGCCAAATGAAAGGAATGCCTGTGTTCCCCTTGGCATAGGGTTCGATGTCCGGCGCGATGAGTTCGACGGGATAGTCGTTCGGTATATTGATCTGGCGCATCTCTTCGTGTTCCCTCGATGATGTCTGCATTTGGAAAGGCGGTCGGATGACGGTGCCCAGGGTGGCCTTGCTTGGCGCGATCCTTGAATCGAACCGGTTCGCGAAACCGGCCGAAGCGGAGGATTTCCGATCGCTCACTTGGTTGCAGGGCGACGCCCTGATGGCCGAAGCGCGCGCAAGGGCCCCGAAACTCGCCCCGGAATTCGCGGCGTTCGTCCGCACCATGGATGCGACAGGCGACTGGGAGCCCGTTCCCTGCATCCTGGCCGCCAGCCACCCGGCCGGTCCGGTGCGCGAGGCGGTGATCGAGGGGATTATTGAAACGGCGGAGGAGATGCTGCACGCGGCCCGGCCGGTCGACGCGGTCTATATCTGCAATCACGGCGCGATGGTTGCAGAGCATGACCATGATCCGGACGGGTTGCTCATGTCGCGTGCGCGCGCCGCGGTCGGAC
>JBCCVK010000195.1:0-5259 GCA_039195495.1 Pseudomonadota bacterium | reverse complement strand
CTCGGTTGTCTGTTCGCCATCTATATCGATCCGATTTTCTTCTTCGTGAACTACGTCGCCGGTGGCGGGGTCTGGGACCCTTCGATCCGGGGGCTCTACACGCTGCCGGCAGAGCTGCGATGGCGCGACGTCGCGTCGGCGGCGGGTTTGTCGCTGGGTTTGAGTTGCGTCGTCACTTTTTTCCCGGCCCGGCGCGCGGCGCGGTTGAACCCGGTCGAGGCGCTTCGCGATGAATAGACCGCCGGTCTTGTGCCTGAACGATCTGATCAAAACCTATCGCCGGGGACAGGCGGAACCGATCGAGGTCTTGCGCGGGGTTTCTTTGTCGCTGCGGATTGGAGAGATCGTGGCCCTGGTGGCGCCGTCCGGAGCAGGTAAGTCGACGCTGCTGCATATCGCGGGTCTGCTCGATACCCCCGACAGCGGCGCCGTGTGGATTGCGGGCCGGGAACTGACCGGGCGGTCGGATTTCGAACGCACGGCGGCACGGCGGCGCGAGATCGGGTTCGTCTATCAATTTCATCATCTGCTGCCCGAATTCAGCGCGCTGGAGAATGTCGTATTGCCTCAACTTGCCAACGGCATCGCGGAAAAAGCGGCGCGGACGCGGGGGATGGCCCTCTTGGATCGTGTGGGCATGGCCGCACGCGCGGATCATCGCCCCGGCGCCCTGTCGGGCGGAGAGCAGCAGCGGGTGGCTTTCTGCCGCGCTTTGGCCAATGCGCCGAAAGTGTTGCTGGCGGATGAACCGACCGGCAATCTGGACCCCGATACGTCGGAGCAGGTTTGCAGGGTTCTTGTGGATCTGGCCCGGGATGAGGGTCTGGCAGCCGTGATCGCCACGCACGACCCGGATATGGCTGCCCGGATGGACCGTATCGTACGGCTCGAACGCGGACGTCTCTTCGGCTGATCCGGTCCGTGCCGCCCTCGACCAAGGGTACGGAAGCCTTTGGGCAGACCCTGCCGGGCTGCCCGGGTGCCCATAACCATGACGCCGGACTTGCACCATCCGGGCGGAAGAAACCGACGCCGCCAAAGATTTTCCCGGAACGCATATCTAGCGGCGATGGTGAAAAAGCTGCAACAGACGCGCCTGCCACCGGAAAGGGTCGGCGGCGGCGCTCGCCCCGCCTTCCTGTGTCGTCATGACGCGCAGCGCGAAAACCCATGCCATGACACCGAAGACCAGACCGCCCAGCGCCTGTCCGATCAAGACACCTTCGGCCCCGGCCCATGACGCGCCGATGAGAACGAAGGGGATGGTACCCAACGTGTGCCGGCCCCAGTTGATCCAGGTCGAGTGGAACGGATGACCCAAGTTGTTGAAAGCGGCGTTCGAGACGAAGATCACGCCATTGAAGAAAAAGGCCAGAGCGAGCGGACCGCAAAATAGGAATACGATGTCGCGCGTGATGCCATCGGCGCGAAACAACAGCGCGACGGGCTCCCTTAGGATCAACAGCAGAATTGCCATTCCCGTGACGAAGAGGCCGGTGAAGATCAGACCATCCCGGAACGCGCCGCGTACCCGGTCGAATCTGCCGGCCCCGAAATTCTGGCCGATGATCGGGCCTATCGCACCCGACAAGGCGAAGATCACCCCGAAAGCGACCGGTGTCATGCGGGCCACGATGGCCATGCCCGCCACCGCGTCTTCGCCGAATTGCGCTATCGACCGGGTGATATAGGCTTGGCCGACCGGTGTCGCCAGCTGGGTCAGAATGGCGGGGATCGCGATTGCGAGGATCGGGCGCAGGTCCACCGCCATGTCCGATGGTGTCGGTCGCCGCAATCCCCCATGATGTTTGATGATCGGCAACAGGGACACGGTCGCGATCGTGACGCGGGCTGCGACCGAGGCAAGGGCGGCCCCGGTCAACTCCAGATTCAATCCGAAGATCAGTATCGGGTCGAGCGCTGCATTCATCGCACCACCCCAGATCGTTGCCATCATGGCGCGGCGGGCATCTCCGTGGGCGCGGAGAATGGCGCCGCCGACCATACCGACGAGCAGGAAAGGCAACGACGGCACGATGATGGACAGATAATGCACCGCCAGATCCAGCGTCTCGCCCGAGGCCCCCACGAGTTCCGCCAGCGGCCGCAGGTTCAGCCAGACCAGCGTGGAAAAAATCACCCCGGACACGACCCCGTAGATGAGCGAGGTCGATGTTCGACGCGCGGCGAGAACCGCATCGCCGGACCCGAGGGCCCGTGCGACCAGCGCCCCCGCCGCGATTGCCATGCCGATGCCGAAAGAGGTGGTGAAAAACAGGATTGCGCCCGCATAACCCACGGCGGCGGCCAGTTCGGCCTTGCCCAGCATCGAAATGAAGATCATATCGACGAAATCCACGATGAACACGGCCATCAGCCCCACCGAGGCGGTCAGCGACATCACGGTAACGTGGCGAAACAGGCTGCCTGTCAGGAACTTCGCCTGCTCTTCCGCCATTACCCCATCCCTTTTGCCTTGATGACTTGCAGAAGCGGCAGGATTTTCGCCATTTCCGGTCCATGATCCCGACCCGTCAGAGCCAGTCGCAATGGCCGGAACAGAGCCCGCCCCTTGCGCCCCGTGACGGCCTTGACCGTCTCGGTCCACGCGTCCCAGGTGGTTTCATTCGCCGGCCCCTCCGGCAAAAGCGCCAGGGCCTGGGCGACGAAGTCCTCATCGCCGGGCTGGATCACCGGATCGATGCCGTCGCGCATCAGCGTCCACCAAAATCCGATGTCTTCGCGCGTCTTGATGTTGGCGCGCACGGCGTCCCAGAACGCCCGGGCCTTGTCCACAGGCACGCCGGTGGCCGCGAGATCGTCCTCGATGGTCTCAAACGGCAGCTCCCGCAGGTAACGGCTGGTGAGAGGATAAAGATCCTGCCTGTCGAATTTGGTCGGGGCGGTCCCGAACCAGCCGAGATCGAAGTCTCGGACCAGCGCGCCGATCGAGGTTTGCAGTTCGACCGGTCGCGAAGAGCCGAGCCTCGCCATCAGGCTCAGCACCGCCATGGGCTCGACGCCCGCCGCGCGAAGATCCTGCAAGGACAGTGTGCCAAGGCGTTTCGACAAGGCTTCCCCATGCGAACCGGTCAAAAGCGCGTGATGGGCGAAGCGCGGCACCCGGCCGCCTAGCGCCTCGATGAGCTGGATTTGCGTGGCGGTGTTCGTCACGTGATCCGCGCCGCGCACGATATCGCTTACCCCCATCTCGATATCGTCGACCGCGGAGGCGAGCGTGTAGAGAACCTGACCATCCGCGCGTATCAGCACCGGATCGCTGACCGAGGCCGCATCAATCGACACGTCGCCGAGAATGCCGTCGGTCCATTCCGTCCTGTCGCGGTCCAGCTTGAAACGCCAGACACCATTGCCGCGCTCGGCGCGCAATCTCTCTTTCTCGTCACGGGTCAAAGCCAGGGCCGCACGGTCATAGACCGGCGGCCTGCCCATGTTCAACAGCTTTTTCCGTTTCAGCTCCAGCTCGGTCGGGGTCTCGAACGCTTCGTAAAGGCGGCCCATTTCACGCATCCTGTCCGCCGCCGCGGCGTATCGTTGCAAACGATCCGACTGTTTCTCGATGCGATCCCAGGCAAGGCCCAGCCATTCCATGTCCTCGAGAATGGCGTCGACGTATTCTTGGGTCGACCGCTGCGGGTCCGTATCGTCCAGGCGCAGAACGAAGACGCCATCCGCCTGACGCGCGATCAGAAAGTTGAACAGGGCGGTGCGCAGGTTGCCGATATGCAGCAAGCCGGTGGGGGACGGTGCGAAACGGGTAACGATCATCCTCGGTCTCCTGGACTCCGTCCCTCTTTCATAAGGATCCATGATTGTCCATATCGGCGTGACAAATAGGGCTTCGTTTTCTTTGGGTTTTGTCGTCCCGCTCGTGGTTGCCGTGGGTGCTGCCGCGTCGAGTCTGGAAATGATCGTCTCGTTTTCGCGGCGCCTTCTCATCGATATGCTGAGCGGCCTGGGATCTTGGGCGCCGCGTGCTGAAGGCCACCCTAAGGAGAGCCTTTGGCGGCTTCTTCCCTTGTGCTCCGAAGAGATGCAGCGCCACGTTGCCCGGCATCAGGAAGCCGGGGACGCGCGCCCCGGATGGTGGATTTCGTGCTGGCCTCCATCGACCTGTTGCCGGAGTCGGGCATCAACCGCTTCGCCTATGACGAAGCGGTCAGCCAGATGGGTGATGTGGCCACGGCGCTCTGCATCCTGATCATCGACCGCAACCGCCACCATCCGGTCACCCCCCATTCGCAACCCCGGCGGCGCAGTTGGCGCCCTGGAGCTTGTCCGGCGACGCATCCGGCGAGTGCGTGCAGCGTGGCGTGTTGGGGCGAGCCCTCGATCAGGCCCTGATCGCCGATCAGCGTCTGCGTGTCCGCCAGCGCCAGTGAGACCACGCCCGAGGTCAGACCGGCGGCGAAAAGCCCTGCCTGAACTTGCTGCGGTGCACGGCGGCGTTGAGGCCGGAGGAGAGGGTGGCGTCGAGGGCTCTCTCCACCAGAGCGGCCAGCGTCAGATCATCCCCGAAGCCCAGAAGGCCCGTATGCGCCCCCTTGCCGAACCCGATCCCAAGCGTCTGAGCGTTCACACCGGTCTGGGCCGTAGATATCTGGCCCGAAGGATCCGAACGTGGCTCGGACAATATGGGCACGAGTGACGCCGAAAATGCCAAGGACGAGCCAGGACCAACTGCCGCAAACAGTAGAAAAAGCAAGCAGCGGAGAAGGCAGAAAACGGGGCGCATAAAGGACATGCCTCAGCTTACCCCGGCATGATCCCGAAAACCATCATGTCATGACCACGTTCCTAGCCAATCCGTATTTCGGTAAAAGCTATGCCGTCAACCTCAGCCACGCCTATGAAGAGCTGGAAGATCTCATCGCACGGATCACCATCGAGCCTGAGCTTATCAATGTAGCGAACAAGATGGATGAGTTATCACAAATCACGTTCATCGAAGTGATCCGACATAGTTTTCAGATACGCCATACATTCGTTGTAATCTGGGGAAAAATCCGCCGTCGTCCTAACCTCGCCATAGCTACTGACAACGATGGCGCATTTCCTCATTCCAGCGTGATCCGGTATTTCAATGTCAGAGTTGCGAAAGAACATCCATGCTCGACCATTTCTGATGCACTGGGAAGCCAATGTTTCTTGCTGGCTGTCCATAAACATACGCCATTCATTTTCTCCAGCTCGCACAGCTAGCTCTCTGATTTCGGAAAATGACAGTTCCCGTCGTTT
>JBCCVK010000194.1:0-5262 GCA_039195495.1 Pseudomonadota bacterium | reverse complement strand
CGGCTTTCCAGGCAGGTCAATATCCTGACATATATCAAATACTTGATCAAAAAATCTGGCGGACAGTGAGGGATTCGAACCCTCGAGACGGTTTCCCGCCTACACACTTTCCAGGCGTGCGCCTTCGACCACTCGGCCAACTGTCCGCGCATGCCTCTTAACCGGTCGTGAGGGCCGATGACAAGGATGAAGTCAATTGTCGAGAAGCAGGCTCACCCGACGATTCCGTTTGCCCTTGTTTTCGATCTTACCCAAACGCACGCGCCCGATCTCTCCAGTGCGGGCCACGTGAGTGCCGCCGCAGGGCTGCAGATCGACCTGGCTTTCCCCCTCGCCGATCCGCACAAGGCGTATACGGCCCGATCCACGCGGGGGTGCCACGGACATGGTCTTCACCAGCTTTGGATTCGCCTCGAGTTCGGCATCGTCGATCCAATCCTCGATCACCGGCAGATCGCGATCGACCAGTTCGTTGAGCGCTTCTTCCAATGCATCGCGGTCCTGCGGCGCCTGGGGCATCATGAAATCCAACCGCCCCTTATCGGTGCCGATCGCCCCTCCCGTCACCGGCAACGGAATGACAACCGACAGAAGGTGTAACGCCGTGTGCACCCGCATGTGGCGATAACGGCGCCCCCAGTCGAGCCTTTGCCGAACCGGCCGGCCGGTTTCGGGCATGGCGCCGGGTTCCGCCGGGACCAGCGCCACCGCGCCATCGGGCTCCCGCACGGTCGTCGCGATCTCGAGCCTGCCACCCGTCCAGGTGATCGCGCCGCTGTCGCCCGGCTGCCCGCCGCCCTTGGGATAAAAGACGGATCGGTCAACGATCAAGCCGCCCGCATCGGTATGGCCCAGTATGACCGCGTCGGTCTCGACCCGATAGGGATCCGCGCGAAACAGAAGATCGGTGGTCATTCCGGCATCTCCATCGATTCAGGCAAGGTGGACGACGAAACCTCACGCCCCCGGGATCGCGGGGCCGGATATCACGTTGCGCGGCCGGAAGCGAGACGCTTTCCACATCAAAGCGTTTCAAGCGACCGATACCGAGGTCGGTGAAACACGGTATTGACCGGCCGGTGAACCCGGCGCGGCAATGGCGCCCTCGGGGCCGATACGCCGGGCAACGCTCATCACCGCCGCGCACCGGACCCCCGCCGTCGGATCTCGGAGCGGGACCGGCGCCTTGTGGTTCGTCAAGCGCATCAGGTATCGGCTCGCGGGTATCGGCCTTTCCGTCCCGATCAGGACGGAAAGGCCAAACCCCGACCAGGCCGCGACAAATCACATAAAATGAACATCACGGCCCAGTCCGGCAGGCGCCGGCATCCTTCCCCCACCGATATGCGCCGGATCGGTCAAAAGTCGATCGAAACGGGACGGGCTCAGATATCTTCGAACACGTCCGGGAGAGGGCGCGGTAAGGTTTCGAGCCATTCCGGGATCGGCAAACCCCGTTCGCGCAGGAATTCCGGATTGAACAGTCTGGATCGATAAGGGGCGCCGCAATCGCATAAAATCGTCACGATCGTATGACCCGGCCCCATCTCGCGCGCCATGCGCATCGCTCCGGCCACATTGATCCCGGAGGAACCGCCAAGAAACAATCCCTCGCGCTTCAGCAGATCGAAGACGATCGGCAAGGCTTCGGAATCCGGAATCCGGTAGGGCATGTCGACCTCGAGCCCGTCGAGATTGGCGGTGATCCGATTTTGCCCGATTCCCTCAATGATCGAGCTTCCCTCGGACTTCAGCGCACCATGGGCATAGTAACCGTAAATCCCCGCCCCCTCGGGATCCGCCAGGCCGATCTTGATCTTTCCCGACCGCGCGCGCAAACCGGTGGCGGTACCCGACAAAGTGCCGCCGGTTCCGACCGCACAGATAAATCCGTCAATGCCACCCTGCGTCTGCTCCCAGATCTCGGGCGCGGTGGTCTCCAAATGGGCTTGCCGATTGGCCAAGTTGTCGAACTGGTTGGCCCAGACCACCCCGTTCGGCTCCGTCTTCGCCAATTTCTCGGCCAGGCGCTGCGAATAACGGACATAGTTATTGGGATTGCGACAGGGCACCACGGGAACCTGCACCAGATCCACACCAGCCAGTCGCAGCATATCCTTCTTTTCCTGGCTCTGGGTTTCGGGGATCACGATGACGGCCTTCAATCCCATCGACGCGGCCACCAGGGCCAGCCCGATGCCGGCGTTGCCGGACGTGCCCTCGACAATCGTGCCGCCGGGACGTAGCCGCCCCTTGTCGATTGCATCCTTGACGATGAAAAGCGCCATCCGATCCTTGACCGACCGGCTCGGATTCAGAAATTCGGCCTTCCCCAGAATTTCGCATCCGGTCTTCTCGCTCGCTGCGGTGAGACGGATCAGGGGCGTATGCCCGATCGAAGCGGCGAGGTCCTGATAGATCTGCATCGGACGTTCCCCCAACCAATCCCCATGATAAACACGCGCAGTTTCGGCCTCAAATGTCTGCGACACGCCCGGCGGCCGGGGGATCTCACATCTTCGGCTCCGATCGGGGCGGCCACCGGAATCGGCGAGGACGCAAAGGGATCAGCCCGGTCTCGTGATCGTGATCTGCGCCACATTGCAATATCCGCTCTGAAACGTACTGGCGCAAGAGGTCAGATAGAAGTTCCACATCCGGCGGAAGCGGGTGTCGAAGCCCATCGCCTGGGCCTGGTCCCATGTCTCGTTGAAGGCGCGATGCCAGCGCCGCAAGGTCTTGCCATAGCTTTGACCGAATTCGACCGAATTACGCATGATCAGGCCCGCATTTTCGACTTCCTTGCGCAAAATCCCGGGGCTTGGCAGCATGCCGCCGGGAAAAATATACTTTTGAATGAAATCGACGCTGCGCCTGTAAGTCTCCCAGCGACGCTCCTGCACCATGATCACCTGCAAGGTGGCGTTCTTGCCGGGTTTCAACCGATTGTGGACGGTGCTGAAATACGTGGGCCAGTATTTCTCGCCCACGGCCTCGAACATCTCGATCGAAGCGATGCCGTCATATCGGCCCAGTTCGTCGCGATAATCCTGCAGCTTGATCGCGACCCGACCTTCCAGACCCAATTGTCGCATCCGTGCCACGGCGAAATCGTGTTGCTTCTTCGAGATGGTCAAACAGGTAACCTTCAACCCCCGCTGTCTGGCCGCGTATTCGGCGAATCCCCCCCAACCGCAACCGATTTCCAGCACGTGATCACCGGGTCGCACACCCATCTGATCGATCAAAAGTCCATATTTTTGCGTCTGGGCCTTTTCAAGGCTTTCTCGCCCGGTTTTGAAATACGCTGAACTGTAAGTCATGGTGTCGTCCAGCCACAACTCGTAGAAGTCGTTGCCAAGATCGTAATGATAGCTGACGTTTTTCCGGGCTTGCCTTTTCGAATTCGATCGCAGACGGAACCGCAGCCGTTCATATGCGCGCACCAGGTTCATGCCGGGAAACCCATTATAGATCATGTCGTTGTCGGCATGCACGAGATCCATGAAGTTCTGGAGATCGGGCGTGGACCACCATCCGTCCATATAGGCATCGCAAAAGCCCAGATCGCCTTCGCGGATCAGGCGGGCGAAAATCTCGGGAGAGTTCACCACCAGTTCGGCCGCCGGGCCGGGCTTCCTGCCCTCGGCCCGGAATACGCGCCCATCGGGAAGCCGAATGTCAAGCCGGCCGTGTTCCATCGATTGCGCCACCTTGAATACGGCGCCGAAGTAACGCGGCAGGCCCGCCTGCCCCCTGGTCGATGTCAGAACGGTCATATCCCCCTCCGGATTCGTTGTCGCGTGTCGCGGCCCCGAACGCGTGCGGTTTCTTCCACGCATCATCTGATCAGAAACCTCGGTTTTCATAGGCCGCCAGAGCCCGCTCACGCCCATCGCCCACAGTTACGATGGGATCGGGATAGGGATCGCGGGGCGATATGGGCCAGCTTTCGGGAATTGCATCGAAATATTGCAGCGCTTCCGGAGCTGGGCGAGAATGCCCCTCCGCGATCCAGCGGGTCGTATAATCCCGGTCCGCGTCGAATTTATCCAGCTGGGTTATCGGGTTGAATATACGGAAATAAGGCGCCGCGTCCGGTCCCGAGCCGGCCGACCACTGCCAGCCAAGCGCATTGGAAGCAGCATCCCAGTCAATCAGGCAGTCCGCGAACCATTTCAGGCCGATCCTCCAATGGCTCAGCAGATGTTTTGTCAAATAACTCGCCGCGATCATCCGCGCTCGATTGTGCATGATCCCGGTGACATACATTTGCCGCATCCCCGCGTCGACGAACGGGATGCCGGTGCGGCCGCGCTTCCAGGCGATCACGGCAGGTGCGTTTTCGTCCTCGCTCCAGGGAAACGCATCCCAATCCCGCTTCCAGTTTCGGCAGGTAATTTGCGGCGTATGATAGACCAGATGATATGCGAATTCACGCCAGACCAGTTCCTTGAGAAAGGTCTCGGCCCCCTTGCGGCCCGCGGCCAACGCGCGCTTTCCCGCGCGCCAGCACGCCTGCGGCCCGATTTCGCCATATGTAAGATTTTCGCTTAACCCCGAAGTGCCCTCCCTGGCCACGAAATTGCGTGCGGTGTCATAAGCATCGATGCGGCACGCCATGAAGCCGTTCAAACGCCGGTGCGCCGCCTCTTCGCCGACGGTGGCGTATCGGCCGACGATGCCGGCGCCACGCCGCATCGCCGCCCCCATCCGCCAATTCTCGAAATTTTCCGAAGGGGGCCATGCGCCGGGAACCGGAAGCCTGGAGGGGAGCGGGAGAGGTTCCGCCGCCTCGAAACCACGCACGGCCTTCCAATAAGGCGTATAGACCTTGTACATTCCCCCTGCCCGCGTCCGGACCTCCCAGGGTTCGAACAACACATGGCCGGGATGGCTTTTCGCATCCACGCCGATGCCGGTCAGACGGGTCTTGACCGCCGTGTCGCGCGCGATACTGTCGGGATCGTAGAGCCGGGACCACCAAACGGCGGTCGCCGAAGTCTCCTTCACCAGCGATTCGAGGACATCCGCCGCCCGGCCGCGCCGCAGAACGAGACGGCTGCCCATTCTCTCCAGCCGCCGGGCCAGGTGCCGCACGCCGAGCCCCAACCGCCATTTCGGGGCGGCACCATGGGTTTCGACGACCTCGTCCAACAGGAAAACCGGGATCAACGGCCGTCCCGACCGAACCGCCGCCGCCACGACCGGGTGATCCCCCAGCCGCAAGTCGCGGCGAAACCACACGATAATCGGGGACGT
>JBCCVK010000193.1:0-5291 GCA_039195495.1 Pseudomonadota bacterium | reverse complement strand
ATTTCGAGGCCACGCCATGGCTTTGATAAAGCGGCACGTCGATGCCCAGTTGAGCAACATTGCGGGTCACGATCGCCGGACCCTGACCGAAACCGGCGTTCACAATCGCCTCAAGGCCGGCGGTACCGGCAATGTTGGTGAGCTGCGGGGTCATGTCGGCGTCCTTCGGGCCGTAGCTCTCATCGGCCACGATCTCGACATCGGTGGCCTGGGTCAGCGGTGCGAAATCCGCCCGCCCGTTCCAGATTTTCACCTGGTTCAGGCTCAGATCCGAGACATCGTTGAGGATCAGGTCGCAGCCATACAGCGCGCAGTTTTCCACCGACCAGGCATATTGCGGCCCGGTCCCGGCAGTATGCCCGCCGATCCCGTCCAGGCTGGCGGGACGGGGCAGGGCGGCGTCGGGCGGGCCGGCCACGACACAGCCCTGCCAGCGCCCGGTCATGCCGGCAAAGGGGGCGTCGGTGTAGAATTCCAGCGCGATCGCCCCGGTGCGCGGATCCGATTGCGGATGCCAGGCGATGCAATTGCGATATTCACCCGAAGCGCCAAGCGCATCATGGATGGGCGAGCCATGGACCAGGCAGCCCTCGACCAGGCCGCGATGGCCGAAATTGATCGCGCCATTGTCATGCAGCTGATGGGCGGCGCGCAGATTGCAGATATGGGCATCATCCCCGGCGCGGACCGCCCAGGTCCGGGCCGAGGCCTCGTATAACCGGCCATTGGCGGCCGGATCGCCGCTGCCGGTGGGATGGATGTAAAGCGTGACCGGGCTTGCCCCGCTATCGGCCCCGTCATGGGTGAAACTGCCCGGTGTGGCATCGACGGTCGCCGCATCGGCCACCCAAGTCAGCATATCGCCGTCCTCAAAGACCGATGGCCCCGCCGCGGCCTGGCCCGCCGGGGCCTCATGGGCGTGCAGGACCGAATAGGTATTGGCCAATCCGTCGCCGCGATCGGCACTGGTCTGGAACCCGCCAAGCGTGTTGGCGGCATTGACGAAGGGCAGCCCGTCCGTGGCCAGATCGCCCATGCCGCGCAGCTGCACTCCGGTCAGTTCCGCCAGGTCGAGCGTTTCGCGCCAGACGGATCCGGCCTGCAGCCCGATCCGCACGCCATTGCCGAAGCCAAGCGCCAGCGCCGCCGCCCGGGCCAGGCTCCGCACCGGTGTCTCCGGTCCGCCATCACCGGCATCATCGCCCGCGATCGCGTCGACATGGATGTCGAAGGCCACGCCGGGCAGGATGTCGAAGCCAAGCCCGGTTTCGGCAAAGCGCAGCGGGTCGAACCGGTCTTCGGCGCGGATCACGATGGCGGTGCCGCTCTGCGGGGCCATCAGATCGGTATCGAAGCGCAATTGCCCCGTATCAGGGTCGATCTCGACCCCGGCCGGGCCAGTGCGCAGCGTGTATCTGAGCGTGCCGGAAAAGCTGAAATCCGCGCCCGTGTCGACGGTCTGGATCCCGGTGCCGACGGTGAAGACCGGATCGGCCAGCCCGCCCGCGGCAAAAGGTGCCGGATACAGAATGCGCGCAGGCATCGACAATTGGCCGTCGACGACCACGCCGAGGGTGCCATCCTCGGCCGCCGGGACGGTCAGGGCCGCGCCGGTCTCGCCCGGGATCGGGGCACCATCAAGGGTCCATTGGATCGATCCCGCAGGCGGCTCGCCATTGATCGCCACGGCCAGGTCGGTGCCGATCTCGGCCACGCCATCCGGCGCCAGCCCCCGCAGGACCGGCGCGCCGAGCAACAGCTCTCCGGCAACAATCTGGGTAATGAACATGTCGATCCGCCTGTGTCATCTCGGGCGCGCGCAGGCGATGGCCCGCCCGGCCTGGCCGCTGGTCATGGACTCTGTGTTGGGAATGCCGCAGGAGCAGGGTCTTCGACCCGCGTCCCGCATAGGCGCCGACAAATTGACGAAAACTTCTTAAATCTTCTCTAAGCGCTGCGTGCGCAGCCAGATCAGGACCCGCCGCCGCCATGCGCATCACCTTCGTGACCCCGTTTTTTTCCCATAAGGGCGGCATTCGCGTGGTGGCGAGCTATGCCAGGCATCTGGCCGCGCGCGGGCATCAGGTGACCGTGGTCTCGACCCCGCAGGCCCGGCCGGGGCCAGTGGGGCAGATGAAGGCGCGGCTTCTGGGCCGCAAACTGCCGCCCCCGCCCGAGATCGCCCGCAGCCGGCTTCTGGACGACACGCCGGTCCGCCGGATCGAGATCGAGGCGCGCCGCCCGGTCACCGACAGCGACGTGCCCGATGGCGATGTCGTCATCGCGACCTGGTGGGAAACGGCGGAATGGGTGGCGGCCTTGTCGCCGTCAAAAGGGCGGAAAGCCTACCTGATCCAGGATTACGAGATGTTCCGCCCCGAAGACCGCGCCCGGGTGGCGGCCACCTATGCCACGCCTTTGCAGAAGATCGCCGTTTCGGGCTGGATCGCCGACCAGATCGCCACCCATCACGGGATCGATGATGTCTCGGTCCTGGCCAATGCCGTCGATACCGGTCATTTCACCGCCCCGAAGCGGGCCAAGACCGAGCCGCTGACGGTTGGGTTCCTCTATACGCCGGTGCCGCGCAAGAACATCGCGCTGGCCAGTGCCGCGCTGGAGCTGGCGCGGACGGCCATCCCCGGGCTGAAGGCGGAGATTTTTGGCGCCCGCAGCCCGGACCAGGACTGCCCGGTGCCCGATTGGGCGCGCTTCCATCTCTCCCCGCCCGAGGCCGCAATCCCCGGCATCTATGCCGCCTGCGATCTCTGGCTCTTCACCAGCCATCACGAGGGCTTCGGCCTGCCGCTTCTGGAGGCGATGGCCTGCCGGACCCCGGTCCTGGCCACTGCGGCCGGGGCGGCGCCCGATCTGATCGACGGGCGGAACGGCCGGATCCTCGCCCCCGAGGCCGAGGCCTTCGCCGCCGCCATGGCCGACTTCGCCGCGATGCCGGACCGGGACTGGCAGACCTGGTCGGAGGCGGCGTTACAGACCGGCCAGCGCCTGGGATGGGAGACCCAGACCGACGCCCTGGAAACGCTGTTATCCGCCGCATCTCACAATGCCGCGCCGGACCGATGAGTATGGTGGACAAGAACCGCCCCGCTCCGCTATCACCCCCCGCATGCGCCGGAGACTGGGGGGAATCTGGCGGAACGTTGTGTTGCGATTGCCGAACCGGTGCCCCTGATGATCGATTGGTCCGATATTGCCCCGACAGATGCCGCTGACCCGATCCGGGTGACCGCGCCCGACCGCGCCGCGCTGTTGCAGGATATCGAGACCCGCTTTGCCGAAGGCCGGGGCTTCAGCCTGGCCACGCTCAACCTCGATCACGTGGTCAAGATCCGCCGCGATCCGGCCTTCCGCGCCGCCTATGCCCGGCAGAGCCATGTGACCGCCGATGGCAATCCCATCGTCTGGCTGTGCCGGCTGGCGGGCCAGAAGGTGGACCTGATCCCGGGCTCCGAGCTTGTCAGCCCGGTGGCCGGGCTGGCCGCGAAAACCGGCATGCCGGTGGCGCTTGTGGGCTTGACCGGGCCGGCGCTCGAGGCGGCGGCGGCTGCGCTTTGCGCCCGGCATCCGGGTCTGAAGATCGCGGCCCTTGTCCCGCCGCCCATGGGGTTCGATCCCGACGGGCCGGAGGCTGACCGCGTGATCGCGGAGCTGACCGCGACCGGCGCCAGGCTCTGTTTCCTGGCGCTTGGCGCCCCCCGGCAGGAACGTTTTGCCGCCCGCGCCCAGGACCATCTGCCGAAGACCGGGTTTCTGTCGATCGGGGCGGGGCTCGACTTCCTGGCAGGTTCGCAGAAGCGTGCGCCCCGGATCGTGCAGGCCCTGGCGCTGGAATGGCTGTGGCGGATGATGGGCAATCCCGGCCGGCTGGCGGGGCGCTATGCGGCCTGTTTCGCCATCCTGCCGCGCTCGGTCCTGGCCGCGCTGCGCACCCGTCTGACCACGCGGGAGGTCTGAGATGCCGATCATCGGCAATCTGATGCTGCTCGCCTGGCCGCTGGTCATGCTGATCCTGTTCGCGCGATTGCGGCTGCAACATGCGGTGATCTGGTCGATCCTGGGCGGCTACCTGCTCTTGCCGGAACGGCTTGGCTGGAACCTGCCGATGATCCCCAATCTGGACAAGCATTCGATCCCGGCCCTGACGGCGATCGGGCTGACCATGCTCTATCTCTACCGCCGGCGGCCCGGCACCTTGCGGGCGCGCGGCATCCAGGATCGTCAACCACCACCCTACACGGTCCTGAAGGGCTGGCTGCCGCGCTCGCCCGCGGGTCTCCTGCTTCTGGGGATGATCGTGCTCGGCGCCATCGCCTCGGTCCTGACCAATGGCGACCGGCTGGTCTACGGGCCCACCGTGATCCCGGGGCTTCGACCCTATGACGCGATGTCGTCCCTGGCCGTGATCGGGTTCACGCTGATGCCGCTGCTTCTGGGGCGCAAGCTGCTGGCCGATAATGACAGCCACCGCACGCTGATCTTCATCCTGTGTTATGCCGCGATGGCCTATTCGCTTCTGGCATTGTGGGAAATCCGCATGTCGCCGCGGCTGAATTTCCAGATCTACGGCTTCTTTCCGCATTCCTGGATCCAGCATATCCGCGGCGATGGCTTCCGGCCCCTGGTCTTCCTGCGCCACGGCCTGCTTCTGGGCGTGTTCATGGCCTGCGGGATCCTGGCGGCGGCGGTCTGCATGCGGCTCGACCAGAAGCGGCGGACGCTGTTCCTGCTGGCCACGTTCTGGCTTCTGGGCACGCTGGCGCTGTCGAAGACCCTGGGCGCGTTTCTGATCGCGCTGGCGCTGCTGCCGGTTGTCGTGCTGATGCCGGTCAGGCTGCAGCTTGTGGCTGCCGCGATTGTTGCGGGCATCACGCTGTCCTACCCGATCCTGCGCGGGGCGGGCTGGATCCCCGTCGACCGCATCTCCGAGATCGCGATGTCCTATGACGAAGGCCGCGCCGGGTCGCTCATCTTCCGGCTGGAGAACGAGGATATCCTTCTGGAAAAGGCCAATGAACGCCCGATTTTCGGATGGGGCGGTTGGGGGCGCTGGCGGGTCTATGACGACCGCACGGGCAATGATGTCTCCACCTCCGACGGCTCCTGGATCATCCTGATCGGCGAAGGCGGATGGGTGGGCTATATCGGTCTGTTCGGGCTGTTGACGATCCCGGTGATCCTGTTCCTCATAGATAGCGAAAACTGCCAGTATGACAGCACAGATGATTATTGTACCATGGACCCCCGAAATACCCTAAAAAGTTGGGGTGTAT
>JBCCVK010000192.1:0-5296 GCA_039195495.1 Pseudomonadota bacterium | reverse complement strand
GGCCGACAAGGTGCCTTCCTGCCGGAACACGGCCACTCTGTCACCATTCTCTAACGTCACGACACGCGCGAAGCCGTCCCGAAACGCGGAGATTTCGGCGACGGAAACCCAATCCGCCGCCGCGGCGGGCGCGTGGCGGCGGCGTTCGACAAGCGCCGCCGCCAAATGCAAGACACCGACCAGAACGGCCGAGCCGAGCGTGACGATTGCCAGGAATGGATGCGTTTGATCCTGAAGCGCCCCGAGCGCGACATGGGCCACGACCGCGACATAGGCCGGATAAATCAGGAAATGTAACCTTTTCCAGATACGCGGCGTCAGGAACTTCAGCCAGAAATCATGGCTGGTCGCGGCCATCACCAACAGCACGATCAATGCGAAGATGCCCAACGCTTCGAACGGAAAGCCAAGCAGCCGGTCAAACGAGACATTCGACGACAACACCCCTTCGAGCTTCGGCGTCGGTGAAAAGGCATAATACCAGTCCAGCACGAAAGCCGCGTGGGTCAGCGCGACGAAGACGGTCAGCACGCCGAAATGCCGACGGTTATAGACCAGCGGCAAAAAACGCGTATCCAGCCGGGCAAGCGGGCCGAGACACAAGATGAAGGTCAGCATCAGGAAGGCACAGGAGCCGAATGCTCTCGCATTGTGAATCTGGGGGGTGATCGGGCGTTCGTGATCCAGCGCCCCGGGAACGAGGCGGATGAAAATCCACAGATAGGCCGCCACGGCCACCAGCATCACCGCGTCGTAGAGCCATTTGTTGGGATTCCACTGAACGGGCGTATACTTGACGCTCATGCCGGCACCTCAAGCCGCACCGGCGGGACATCGTCCGGCCAATCCTGACGCAGCGTCAAAGCGAAAATCACGATCAGAGGTAAAATGACCGCCAAAGCGTAACCCAGCGGAACATGCGCGCGCCGTTCGGGTCGATGGCGCAGCCGCCAGTCGTCACGGCCGCTTTCCAAGACCATCCAACGCCAGAGGACCAGCGGCCAGATCAGCAGAATACCGGGGATCAGCAGCGGACGAAAGACATAGGCATCGCGCGCATCCTCGTCGATCCGATCGATTCCAAAGCTCAAGAAGACCAATGCGACGGCGCCCCCGACATAAAGCCAGTACTGCGCCAGGCCGACCAACATCGCCGCAATCATGCGACGCCCCCATAAGCGATACCGGTCAGATCGCGCATTTCATGTTTCCAGGTCGTCAGATCATCGATACTGAACCTGCTCAGATGGTCGTGGCCGCAGGCCCGCGCCATCACCTGCATCAGTTCGGTCGACGCCCGAAAGAAGTTCGCCAGTTGCCTGGCCGACCGCTCGACCACGATGCGACCGACCAGATTGGGTTTTTGCGTCGCGATTCCGACAGGGCAATTGTTCGTGTGGCAGGCGCGCATCGCGATGCAGCCTATGGCCTGCATCGCCGCGTTCGACACCGCGATCGCATCCGCTCCCAACGCCATCGCCTTGATGAAATCCGCCGGTTTGCGCAGGCCGCCGGTGATGATCAGCGTCACATCCCGCCGTCCCAGCCGGTCAAGATGATTGCGCGCCCGCGCCAGGGCCGGGATCGTAGGCACGGAAATGTTGTCGCGAAAGATGATCGGAGCCGCCCCCGTGCCACCGCCGCGCCCGTCGAGAATGATATAATCCACCCCGACCTCCAGCGCGGCGTCGATATCCTTCTCGACATGTTGCGCCGACAATTTGTACCCGATGGGAATACCGCCCGTATGATCGCGCACACGGTCGGCGAAATCGCGAATCTCACCGATTCCAGACCAGTCCGGAAACCGTGACGGCGAAATCGCATCATCGCCCTCGTCAAGCCCTCTCACCTCGGCGATCCTGCCTTTCACCTTGCTGCCGGGCAAGTGCCCGCCGGTACCGGTCTTGGCGCCCTGCCCGCCCTTGAAGTGAAATGCCTGCACGCGATCCAGCCTGTCCCATGCAAACCCGAATCGAGCGGACGCGAGTTCGTAAAAATAGCGGCCGTTTTCTTCCTGTTCCTCGGGCAGCATTCCACCTTCGCCCGAGCAGATGCCGGTGCCCGCCAAATGCGCCCCACGGGCGAGCGACAGCTTGGCGGGCTCGCTCAAAGCACCGAAACTCATATCCGAAACGAAAAGCGGAATCTCCAGTTTCAGCGGCTTTTGCGCATTGGGACCGATGACGACATCCGTCCCCACGGGGTCTTGGTCCAGCAAAGGCATCCGATGCAGTTGCGCGGTCAGAATCTGAATATCGTCCTAATCGGGCAGTTGCGTCCGCGGAACGCCCATCGCATCGATCACGCCGTGATGACCGACGCGGCTGAGCCCATCGCGCGCATATTGCTGAATCAGCTGCGTATGGGGCTCTTCCTCGGTTCCGTGACCGGTGTCGGCGTAAAGACCGAGATAGGCGTCCCGTTCGAACGGCTGAGGATTGGCCAAACCCCAGGCGTTGACCTGGTCGGCGTCGACCATCACCTTGCCGTCTTCACGCCAAGCATCAAACCGCGGCAGTTTTTCCTCGTTGGCGTATTCGGACACGCCCGTGTCCAATCGATAGTCCCAGTCATGCACACCGCAAATCAGGTTGCGGCCGCGGACGAATCCATCCGACATCAAGGCGCCGCGGTGCAGACATCTGCCATAGAAAACCGATACTTCATCATCCCATCGGACCACGACCAGATCAACCTCGCCCACGAGCGCGTATGCCGGTTTTCGATCTTCGAGTTCATCCCAAATGGCGACTGCGTGTTTGTGCATCGTTGTCCCTTCGTGTCTGCCGACATGGTGACAGAACTGTTCGATAAATCAACGGAAGGATCGCCCGGCGTCATGTTCGTTCACGCGGTCGCCGATTTTTGAAAGGAACGGACCAGAACCGCCTTGACTTGCCATGACGGGTTATGCGGGACTTGCACATGAAATCATGAGGCGACACATGCCAGAAGATGCCAAGCCGGAACGGCTCGATTGGGTCAAGGTCGGCCATGTGGAAGATCTGCCGGAAGGGCGGGTCAAGACCGTGACGGCCCGCACCAATTCCATCTGTCTTTCGCATTTCGATGGCCAGTGGGCGGCGATGGACAATCGTTGTCCGCATCAGGGCGGGCCATTGGGAGAGGGTTCCATCGAACGCGGCGTCGAGGGGCGATGCTGGATACGCTGCCCCTGGCACGGCTGGGATTTCGACCCTCTAACCGGCGCGCCGCCGGGCGGACATGAAGATACCGGTCAGCGGCTCTACGAGGTCAAGATCGAAGGCAACGAGATTTTCATCGGCCTCGAGCCCGAACGGGAAACGGAACGCACGATCTCGGACGTAATCGCCGAGACCTTGCAAAACTGGGGTGTCAGACGCATCTTCGGCATGGTCGGCCATTCGAATCTCGGCTTGGCCGAAGCCCTCCGCCGGCGCACGCTGGACGGCAAGATGAATTACGTGGGTGTGCGCCACGAGGGCGCCGCGAGTTTCGCCTGCTCGGCCTATGGCAAGTTAACCGGTCTGCCCGCCGCCTGTCTTTCCATCGCGGGACCAGGCGCCACGAACATGTTGACCGGCCTCTGGGACGCCAAGGTGGACCGCGCACCGGTCTTGGCGCTAACGGGACAAGTTCAAACACAGGTTTTCGGGCCCGGCGCCTTTCAGGACATCGATCTGGCCGACGCGTTCAAGGCGGTGGCGCGGTTCAGCCAAACGGTTCTGCCATCCTCGAAACACGCCGAACTGGCGACGCTGGCCTGCAAATCCGCGATCGTCGAATCCGACGTCGCCCATCTGATCTTTCCCGACGACGCCCAGACCCTGCCATCCGATGCACCGGCCGGCGCCCCGGGCGGGCGGATCGGCGGGAAACGGATCATGGCGGCGGACGGTGATCTGGACGCCGCGGTGAAGATGCTCAACGCCGCCAATCGCCCCTTCGTCGTCATGGGATATGGCGCCAAGGACGTGGCTGGCGACGTCATCGCATTGGCCGAAGCCCTGGGCGCGCCGGTCGCCACGACCTTCAAGGGCAAGGGCCTGATCCCGGACACCCATCCGAACGCGGCGGGCGTTCTGGGGCGGTCGGGCACGCCGATCGCCAGCTGGTTCATGAATGAATGTGACGTTATCCTGACCCTGGGCTCCTCCTTCGCGAACCATACCGGCATCGAACCGTCCAAACCCATCATTCAGGTCGATTACGAAAGAATGCAGCTTGGCAGGTTTCATCCCGTCTCCCTGCCCATATGGGGTGAGATCGGCGGTTTCGCCCGCGCCATCACGCCTCGGGTATCGATGAATACCGATCAGCGTGCCGAACTGGCGGAGCGTTGGACCATCTGGCGCGAGGAGAAGGCAAATCGCAGGAACGATCGGAGTCGGCTGGGAATCGGTTCGGCCGGTATTTTCGAGGCATTGGCGCATGTTTGCCCCAAGGATGCGATCATCGCCGTCGACGTGGGCAACAACACCTATTCCTTCGGACGCTATTTCGAAGCCCAAGGTCAAGCGATATTGATGTCGGGTTACCTTGGTTCCATCGGTTTCGGTCTGCCCGCGGCCATGGGCGCATGGTGCGCCACGCAGGATTTCGCGCATCTCGAAGGCCGCAAGGTCATCTCGATCTCGGGCGATGGCGGTTTCGGACAGTATGCAATGGAAATGACCACAGCCGTCAAACATGGCATGGATATCACCCACATCCTGCTCAATAACGGCCAGCTCGGCAAGATCACCAAGGAACAGCGGGCGGGTGAGTTTCACGTCTGGCAAACGGATTTGGTCAACCCTTCCTTCGCGGCTTTCGCACGCCTTTGCGGGGCGCAAGGTCATAAAGTGACCGAAAGCGCCGATCTGATGCCGACCCTGACTCAGGCGATCGCCCATAAAGGCCCCGCATTGGTTGAAATCATCTCCGATCCCGAACTGGTTTGACGCGCCGCCCGGGCGTCCCGCAGGGCAGCGTGATCCGACATGGGAAAAAACCGGTGTCGGCGACCGACAGGGCTCGTCGGCAGGAAACGGGGGTGACTGACGGCACCGGGCCAGGCCGATGGCAGGGACATGTCGGATGTCGGATCCAAGCGGGACCTTCCAGCACAGGAAATACACGCATATCTTGCATGAAGGAGCGATCTCGCAGCGGACTTTGACCGCGATGCCGTGATTGACGGCTTTGAATTCATGGCGGCGAATTCCTTATGATCGGCGCCGCCCAATTATTCGATCACGAACAAGTTCCACCGGGACTTGTCGAACGATCACGTCCTGATCGGTTTCGGGTCGTTGACGTGGCGCGATCT
>JBCCVK010000191.1:0-5340 GCA_039195495.1 Pseudomonadota bacterium | reverse complement strand
CACGGTCAAGGGCTGGGGCACACCCATCGCCGGGCACAAGGACAACCATGGCGGGTTGATGAACAACGGCCAATTCGCCGCGTGGCAAGATCATATGGGCGTGGCACGAGGAGAGGAATGGGAGCCGCTTGCGACCGTAAAGGACACGCGCGCGTTCAAGGAATTCCTTGCCAGGGTACCCTTCTTCGCCAAGGGCACCCGCCGATATCGCGATGACAAGCTGGCCGTGCCCGCCATCGCGTCGAACAGCGGTCGCGAAATCTCAACTCAAATGGCGTTCGGCAAGATCCTCGACGATCTCTCAAAGAACGGCGGCGCGCTGGCCGATCGGATCGTGACCACTTCGCCCGACGTAACGGGCACCACGAATCTGGGCCCCTGGGTCAACCGGCGCAAACTGTTTGCGCGAAGCGAACAGGCCGATGCCTTCATCGAGCACCGCATTCCCTCGACGGCAAAATGGGAATTCATGCCGGAAGGGCAACATATCGAACTGGGCATTGCCGAGATGAACATGATGCTGCTTCTGGGCGCGGCCGGGCTGTCGCATTCTCTGTTCGGCAAGCGCCTGATCCCGATCGGCACCGTCTATGATCCGTTCGTCTGCCGGGGCCTGGATGCACTGAATTACGTTTGTTATCAGGACGCGCGCTTCATCCTGGTGGGCACACCCTCGGGCGTGACGCTGGCGCCGGAAGGCGGGGCGCACCAATCCATCGGCACGCCCCTGATCGGCATGAGCCAAGATGGGCTTGCCGCATTCGAGCCGGCCTTCGCCGACGAACTGGCGGTCATCATGGAATGGGCATTCGATTATATCCAGCGTGACGGCGATGGCGATCCGGACGAACGCACATGGCTGCGCGACGAAACCGGCGGTTCGGTCTATCTGCGGCTGACCACCAACCCGATCGAGCAGCCGGGGAAACGCGCCGATGACGACTTTCGCCAGGGAACCGTCGACGGCGCCTATTGGCTGCGCAAACCGGGCCCGAACTGCGAGGTCGTCATCGCCTATCAGGGGGCGGTCGCGCCCGAGGCGATCAAGGCCGCCGGGATGATCGGAGAAAGCCGTCGGGATATCGGCGTTCTCGCGGTGACCTCAGCCGATCGGCTGAACGCCGGCTGGACCGCGGCGCAACGGGCGCGGGCGCGTGGCAACGAAGCGGCACGATCCCATATCGAGTCCCTCCTGTCAGGTCTTCCGCCCCACTGCAAGTTCATCACCGTCATCGATGGACACCCGGCCACACTCTCTTGGTTGGGAGCCGTTGCGGGGCATCGGTCCATCCCGATGGGGGTCGAACATTTCGGCCAGACCGGCACGATCGGCGATCTCTATCGCCATCACGGCATAGATGCCGTCGCCATTGTCGAAAGGGTTCATGGCCTGACGGATGGACGACCGTTGGGACGGGGGCGCGCGGCGTCGCTTGTCCACGATGAGGCAAAGCATTGAGACGTGCGAGGAAAGATTACGCGCGCCGCCTGAATGGACGGGATGCCGGCGCCGGCGGATATCGGTCGCTTTGCATATGACGCGGCCGGTCGAGCAGATGGGCGCACCCGCCAGCCGGGAAAAGGACCTGGAAACGCATCACGCCTTCTCCCGGACCGCGAGAACCGGTGCGGGCTATGAACGATCACGCTCCAGATCGTATCGGGCTTTCGCGGAGCTGTATTATCGTTCATTCAAGAGAGGCCGATGGCCTTGTCCGGGCCGCCAGCCAATGGTTGAGACGCCACATGCCCCATGCCAGCGGAATTGCCGCAAGTCCGCCAATCACATAAGCCAGAGGCTGGTCGGAGAAGCTTTCGAACAGTTGCGTATAGGCATGTATGGCACCGAACGTGACCGCCGCATTGAAAAGGCCCCGCCGATTCGCATGCGCCGCCCAGAAAACCATCGCCGCCAGGACCACGGCCCAGGCGATGGAGTAAATCCCTTCCGAGATAACCAGAGCGTCTTCCATGAAAGCGTCGCGTGCCGCGCGATATTCTTCCCACGAAATGTTCGAACCCGGACGGTATCCGGGACCCCAGATGGTTTCACCGACCACATCGCCCCAAAGCGATCCCACGAGCGCGCAGAGATTGGCCACAATGAAAGCCATGACCGCGAGAACCCGGGCATGCGGGGCGACCCGTTCCCGCCAGCGGTCCGCCGCCCAAAGACACAGAACGATCAAAAGGACCATTTGCAGGATGGAAAGGGTCGATTCCTGCGAGTAAAAGACATAAATCGCATGAAAATATTCCGTACCGGTATCGAGAGCCTGCGCGAAAGGCACGATGGCCAACGCGGTCACGGCCCGAACATCCGTCAGCAAGCCGGCCCCTGCGATCACGAGCGCGGCGTAGAGGAAAAAGAGCACCTTGGCCGCCCCTGCGAGATTCTGCTGATCCAGAAGAACGCCGAGCCCCACGACATGAAGCGCAAGTCCCATGATCAAAATCGAACCGATCACGAATCTAGCGGTCGTCCAGCCGCCCATCAGAATTTTTGCGGTGATGAGCAAAATCGCCATACCGACCGCGGCCATCGCCCATCCGGCGATATCCTCGTAATTGTCAAGCAACTCCGCTCCGGCGCCGCCTATCAACATTCCCGCCCCGATCAACGCGGCGGCGTTGCCGAAAATGCGAAACAGTTCTCCGCCTCTGATCAGGATCACGAATCCGACGACAAGGGCCAGCGTGCCGAAAACCGCGACGGCCAGAGCATCGGCGAGCCAGAAAATCAACCCCATGGTGGCCGCGACGATCCCAAGGCAGAGTACCGAGTTGATGCTCAAGGCGACCATCGCCTCACGCGCCCTGATTTCGATGGTTCTGGCCTGCTCAGGCGTAATGACCCCATCCGTTACAAGCCGGTTCGTATCGGCGATTGCTTGCATCTTCCCTTTCCCGATCCCGTCTCCATGAGGACATGGTACGCCGCCACATCCCGATAATCCGAAGAGCCGCCGGATCGCGCGGGCCGTCCGCTTGGTTCGAGCAGAACAGACACGCGATCTTCGAAGTGACCGTTCAGAGCAATCCACGTGACGGCACGGGCTTCCCTGCCGACTTGCGGATCACAGCGTCATCTATGTCAGCTTTGACCATTCAGTCAATCCATTGCTTCGCGGCGCCTCAACGAATATGGCGCAACGCAAGCATCGCGCATATTGAACGCCGGATTCGAATGGATGCGCGAAAAGCCCCGCGCGACGGCGAAGCTTTCCGCTTTTACGGCACGCCGCGTCAGGCGAACCACCACCGCTCGGCCAGGCGGCTCGAATCCATCTGGAACACGTTGCCGATAACCCCCGAATTGGTCAGCTTGATGGAATGGGCATCAACGAAATTCGCGTACATCGGGATCACGGTACCGCCTTCCGACGACATCAGCGCCTGCATTTCGGTGTACATCTGGCGGCGCTTGCCGGAGTCGAGCTCGGTCCGGGCGGCGAGCAACAGCTCTTGGAAGCGGGCATTCTCCCAATTGGTGTCGTTCCACGGCACACCGATCTCATAGGCCATCGAGAACATCCAGTCTTCCGTCACGCGCCCTGACCAATAACTGGCGCACCAGGGCTTCTTCAACCAGACATTCGACCAATAACCATCCGCGGGTTCCTGCACCACGTTGATGTCGATGCCGGCCGCCTTGGCGGACGCCTGATAAAGCTGCGCCGCGTCAACCGCGCCGGAGAAGGCCGCGCTGGACGCGGACAGATCGACCGCGAGTCCGTCAAGACCCGCCTCTCTCACCAGCGCCCTGGCCTTGTCCGGATCATAGGCGTTCTGCTCCAGATCGGCGGCGTAATACTGGTTCGCGGGACCGATCGGATGATCGTTGGCGATCGCGCCATGGCCCTGCAGGATCTTATCGACCATCTCCTGACGATCGATCGCATGCTTGAGCGCCTGGCGCACCTTGACGTTGTCGTAAGGCGACAGATTGGTCAGCATCGGGAAGGTGAAATGCTGGTTGCCGGTGACTTCGAAGATCTCGATGTTCGGATTGGCCCTGATCAGCGCCTCGGTCTTGAAGTCGATGCGGTTCACCGCGTCCACCTGACCGGTCATCAGCGCGTTCATGCGTGCCGACGCATCGTTGATTGCGATGAATTCGACCGAGTCGAAATGACCCGCGCCGTCGCCCTTGTAATGCGCGTCGACCCGCTCACCCACGAAACGTACCCCCGGATCGAAGGAAACGACCTTGTAAAGACCGGTGCCGATACCCTTGGCGATGGCTTCCCTGATCTGGCCCGACGGATAGATCAGCAGGTGATAGTCCGACAAAAGAAACGGGAAATCCGCGTTACCCGCGCCCAGAATGAACTGAATGTCGTGATCGCCAAGTTTCCGTATCTCGCTGATCGCCGACACGATCGGCCGCGCCGCCGATTTCGCGCCTTCGGCGACATGCATGTTCAGCGATTCGATCACGTCATCGGTACCGAAAGGCTTGCCGTTGTGAAAGGTTACGTCGCGGCGCAGCTTGAAGGTCCAGGTCCGGGCATCGGCGCTGGCCTCCCAGCTTTCCGCCAATTCGCCCTTCAGCGTACCGTCGGCGGCGATTTCGGTCAGGCAGTCGAAAACGCAGCCATAAGACGCCGTGATTATGAAAGTGTCGGAATGAGTCCGGCCATCCCAGCTGTCAGAGGTATTGGCCCCGGACAAACCCAGACGCAACGTACCCCCTTTGCGCGGGCCGTGTCCGTCGGCGCGTGCGCCGGTCGTGGCCAGCACCGAGGCGGCCACGCCGGTCTTGATAACTCCGCGTCTGCTGATGTGCGTCATATGTACATCCTTCCATGTTGTACGTCCGTCGTCATGCGTTCTGTCGCCTTGCCCGCCGGCGACGTTCGATCGTCGCGCTGTCCGCTCCGGCTCATATCCTGCCAGTGGCGGGGGCGTTATCGACCCCGCGCTCTGCCAGCAGTTTGGTCAACCAGTCGGGATCCATTTCGGGAACCGAGGACAGCAGAAGCTCGGTATAGGCATGATGCGGCGGGCGGAACATATCGGCCTTTGGACCCTGTTCTATCACCTGCCCGTCTTTCATCACCACGACCTCATCCGCGATCGCCTTCACGGTCGCCAGATCATGGGTGATGAACATATAGCTCAAGCTCAACTCGTCCTGCAGCCGCGCCAGCAGCTTCAGGATGCCCTCGGCGACCAACTGGTCGAGGGCGCTGGTGACTTCGTCGCAGATGACGAATCGGGGCTCGGCCGCCAAAGCCCGGGCGATCCCGACACGCTGCTTCTGACCGCCTGAGAGCTCGCCCGGCAAGCGATCGATGTAGGTCCGCGGCTCCAGTTCGATCGCGTCCAGCAATTCCT
>JBCCVK010000190.1:0-5359 GCA_039195495.1 Pseudomonadota bacterium | reverse complement strand
CGGGGATCGGGTTCCGGCGCTTGCCGAAAAGTGTGCGGTTTATCCGCGTCGCCGGCCTTTTGCGTATTCCAAACTCTGACGGCATGGCATCCATCCCGTGCCGATACGCGCGACGGCCGCAAAGGCGGGGAGCGCGGAGACCACGATTATCGCAGCGCTCCCCGCCTTTGCGGTCGAATTGGAAACAAGGGGGTGTTGCGGCCCATGGCTGTCAGACGGCATTGAATTGGACCCTGGTAAACGCATTGAAAGGCGGCCCGCCCGGGGGGTGTTTCGCTGACCCGATCTGGATGATTTGATGATTTTCGCATGTCGAGGGGCGTGTCGCGGAAACGCGCCGCAATGACATCCAAGGCAGCCATTGGAAGATAGAAGTCGTGCCATCCATTGCCTTGGAATTCCGCTATTGGCCGGTCGACTTGAAAATCTCGGCCGATCCGGTTTCGATTGAACCGATATCGACTTTTGACGAAGCGAAAGACTGCGCTTCCAACCACGAAGCCGTGGAAGATGGATGCTTCTATGCCCCTCCGCAACAGGTTACGACTTTGGGAGGCGTCATGGAAACCCGGCATACCCATCTCGCGTTTTCGGCCTGCCGAGAACACGTCGCCTCGAACTTCCCAACTCTGACTGCCAAAACCAAATCAAGTTCCACCTCTGGTCTTTATCGTTCTTCGAGGGGATCAGACCGACAGTCCCTGAACGGGCGGCTCGACGCGACCCCGATCGTGCCAGGCGAGCGCGTTGACTTTGAGTTGGAAGACCGCGGATTGGAAGTCGCGATCGAGATGGCAGGGGAATTCTGGCCGCCCGCCTGCATATGCGGGTCGTCGGAAAGCGTATGCCGCATGGTTGCGTCTGCGGGCCTGCCGCCGTTCCGACGAATACGGGGAAAGGCCCCGACTGCCGGGATATCCTATGTCCGGGATTTGGCGGCCGCTTTTTTTCGGCGTCCATGAATGGTCAAAGCGGCGGTTCGGATCTCTTCGGCGATTTCCAGCGCTTCGTCCGGATCGAAGTCCATCGGAAGCTCTATGTCGTCCGTCTCGACGTAGAGGCGGACCATACCCAGACTGGTCGGACCGATCCGAAGATCGGCGGAGATGTTGCTTTCTGAATCGATGCCCATGACAAGATTCTCCTCAGCATGCGTAAATATGCGGCATGACGGTGTCTGACAAGCCGCCGGATATCGCTGCGTTGAAGTGATATTTCATATCGTTTTCGTTTCCCGGCGGGTTGAGAGCCGGCTTTCTCCCGATTTTGTGGACATGCGCTGGCGATTTGCAGCCTTGCGGGGTGGTTCCTTCGCATTCGATGGGTGAGATGCCACCAGGCGGCGCGCGCCCCTTCTTGTACGCTTCGCCCGCGCCGGTGTCCACAAGGGGCCTTGAAGCACATGCGGCCGGAACGGGCCCGGCAACCCTAGCGGGCAGCCTTTTCCATGGCCGGGCGCAACCTCTCGCGCAGCACCCGCTGCGTGATCGGTCCGGCAAAGCGGAAAGCGATTCGTCCGTCCGCGGTCACCACGAAGGTTTCCGGCACACCATAGACCCCCCAGTCCAAGGCCGTGCGCCCGCTCTCGTCCACACCGATCGCCGTATAGGGATCACCGAGCTGGCGCAGGAACGACAGGGCATTCTCGGGATTGTCCTTATAGTTGATGCCAAAGATCGGCACCCCTTCCTCGGCCAGGGCCGTCAGCGTCGGATGTTCCACACGGCATGGCGCGCACCAACTGGCCCAGACGTTGAGCAGCTTCACCCCGGGCGCGCGCAGCATCGCATCGCTCAGCAGCGTCTTGTCGGACAGCGCGCTCACCCGGATCGCCGGGGCCGGCTGCTGTGTCAGGGCGCTTGGAAGGGCGTCGGAGTTCTTACGCTGCGTTCCGGCAACGAATACGGCCGCCACGGCAGCGAAAATCAATACCGGAGCGATCGTGAGCACGGAAGACTTAACCATCGTGTCCTTCCCGCTGCTCGAGCGCGCGACGCGCCCGCCCCGCCTGGCGCAGCGACAGCACAACCAGCCCCACGATCAGCGCGACCGACACCGCATAGGCCGACAGCACGTCGGCGGCGTATTTTCCGAGATCCGGCATCATGCCGCCCTTTCCCGCGCACGCAGCGCATAAAGCCGCCGGGTCCGAATCTCGGTCCGGGTGCGTATCAGCACCAACGTCACGAACAACGTCACGAAACCGGCGATGCACACCAGAAGCGGGAAATAGAAAACATCGGCCACGTTCTCCTCCTTGTCCAGGCTCAGCGACGCGCCCTGATGCAACCCCTGATTCCAGAAATACACCGCGTAACGGCTGAGCAGCGCGAAGACCGATCCGACGATGCACAGAACACTGCTCAGATCGGCGGCCACGTCCGGTGTCTCGACCGCCTCCCAGAGCGCCATGTAGCCGAGATAGAACAAAAACAGAAGTAAAAACGAGGTCAGACGGGGATCCATGGCCCAATAGGTTCCCCACATGGGTTTCCCCCAGATCGCACCCGTGGCGATCGCGATCAAGGTCATGGTCACACCGATGGGGGCCGCCGCTTTGGCGGCCAGAACGCTAATGTGATGGCGGCGGATCAGCCACACGAGGCTGGCCGCCAGCATCATCAGCCATGTGTTGATCGCCATCAGCGCAGAGGGAACGTGCAGATAGATGATCTTCACGGTCGAGCCCTGACGGAAGTCGTCCGGAGTGAAAAAAAAGCCCCATACCAGACCAACCACCAGAAGAACTGCTGTCAAAACACCCAATTTCGGCAAAATCAAACCGGAGATCCGCATGAATTTCGCCGGATTCGCATATTCCCAGATCGACATTCCCCTTCCCCGGCCGCTGGCGTCGTTGCGGCGCCCTGATGTCGTCATTTACCTTTTTCATCAGCTTAGGCCAGACATGCAGAACATGCGATGCGACGCATCGCATCCCTCACCTCAAGTTGATCCGAAGGGCGGCCGCGGCCGCAAAAGGTAGCAACGACAGCGCGCCCAGCGTGATTCCCGTCAGTATAAGCAAGGGCGTTTGCGCGTCCAATCCCTCGGCGCCGCGGCGCACGGTTTCCGCGCCGAAAATCAGGGTCGGCACGTAGAACGGCAAGATCAGCAACGACAGCAAAAGACCGCCGCGTTTCAAACCCACCGTCAATGCCGCGCCGAACGTTCCGATGACGCTCAGCGCCGGGGTCCCAAGCATCAGTGTCAGCACCAGCCAGCCCTGTGCCGCCTGCGGCAGGTGCAGCAATACGCCCAGAAACGGAGCCGCAAGCGTCAGCGGCAGGCCGGTCGTGATCCAATGGGCCGACGCCTTGACGATCACCATGCCTTCCAGGGGCAAAGGCGCGGTGGCAAGCAATTCCAACGCGCCATCCTCGTAATCCAGTTGGAACAAGCGATCAAGCGACAGCAAACATGCCAGCAGGGCGCCAACCCACAGGACACCCGGCGCGATGCGCGCCAGGACGGCATTCTCGGGACCCACGCCGAAAGGTACCAGAACCGCGAAGATCAGAAAAAAGGCAACGCCGAGTCCGATACCGCCACCCGAGCGGACCGCAAGCCGAAGATCCCTGACAAGCAGCGCGCGCATCAAAACGCCTCGTCGAGAAACGGATCGGCCGTGATGCGCTTTCCGGGCATGGCACGGAACGGAAGCAGATCAAGCGTGGCGGCCTCGAACCCGAGATCGACATGGGTTGCGATCACGGCGCCACCGCCATGCGCCAGATGCGTTCGGACCACGGCAGCGAACAGATCGGCGCCAGTGGCGTCCAACGAGACGGTAGGCTCGTCCAGAAGCCAAACCGGGCGTCCCGTCACCAAAAGCCGGGCCAAGCCGAGACGCCGCTTTTGGCCCGCGGACAGTTCTGCCGCACGGCAGTCGGTCAGAGTGCTGAGATCGAAAGCCTCGATCGCGTGCGATATATCCTTTTGCCCGAAGATCCGCGCCCAGAAACTCAGGTTTTCACGGACGGTGAGGACCGCCTTCAATCCGTCTGAATGGGCGGCGTAGGCGGCGATGTCGGGAGCGGCTTCGATGCCGCCGCCAGCGGCCGGTTGCAGTCCGGCCAAGGTTCGCAGCAGTGTCGTCTTGCCGCTTCCATTCGGGCCGCGCAGCGCCAGCGCGTGACCCTCCGACAACGATAACGATATGTTTTCCAGCACCCGCATGCCGCCCCGATCGCAGGCAAGAGCTTCGCAGGTCAGCAATACGCTCACACCGGCAACAGCGCCGCTCCGATCCGGCGGCCTTCGGACAAAACCACATTGTAGGCGCGGCAGGCGGGGGGCGTGGCCATGACCTCAAGTCCGATATTCGCCCTTTCGAGCGCGCCGCGCAGGGACGCAGGTGCGTGAGAGATTTCGGCACCCGTTCCCAAGAACAGCACGTCGATGTTCCCGGCCGCGGCAAGAAGCGGAGCGGTCGCCTCAAGGCCGCCCCAACCGACCGCGCCCGACGGCAGGATCAGTACCGGTCCTTCGATCACCTGGCCGCCGATGCGGAAAAAGCCGGGACCGTATCCTTCTATCGGCTTGGAGCCGTCATAGACAACCTCGTTCAGGCGCATAAGACCTCCTCAGTCAAAAAGCGGCAGACCGATTATGGCGGATGCCGCAATGATGACATAGCCGATCCTTCGGTAAAGCGTCTCGCGATTGGGATCGAACAAGGCGACGCCGATCATCGTCGCAAGCGTGTAAGGCACCACAAGGCCCAGCCCGATCAAGATCGGCGTAAGCTCCAGCAAACCGTTTGCGGCGAACATAAACAGCATGGCGAAGGCGGCCAGGACCAAAAAGAGCAGCGTGTTCGCCCGAATCCTGGCGACGGGCAGCGGGCTGGACATGTAAAGCAGGATCACGGGCGGGCCGGCCAAACCGACCGATCCCCCCAACATTCCGGCGATGCCGCCCGTCGTGTAGAGCAGCGGCCGGCTGATCGGCCGACGCTGGCGCAGACCGCCGATCAGCATCGCCAGGAGCATCAGCGTGATGATCGACACGCCATAGCGGAAGGTATCGAACGGCAGGGTCTTTAACACGAAAACGCCAAATGGCAGGCAGATCAGCGTGGCCAGGCCCAGCCTGGCTATGTCCCCAAGCTGCCCTTCGCGCAGAGCCTGCGGCACGGCCGGCAGCGGGCCGAAGATGTCCATCACGACCATCGCGGTCAGAACCCAGATCGGCGGCAGCACCTGTGCCGCGATGGGAATAAAGATCATGGCGGTGCCAAAGCCGGAGAAACCGCGCACCAGCCCCGACAAACCGGCCCCCGCAAGAAGCGGCCAAAACCGCTCGATATCCGAAACGGCGTCGAATGCTTCGAATATGTCAGTCATCGGTATGGCCG
>JBCCVK010000189.1:0-5378 GCA_039195495.1 Pseudomonadota bacterium | reverse complement strand
GGGCGGCGATTCTATCGCAAGCGAAATCTCGTCATCTTCATTGAGATACATATCCTCATACCGTTTTTCGGCACCCTCTCGAGGCTCTCGCACCGATGCCTGCCCTCGTGCCATCTGGTGCCAGCGGCCGATGCCCTCGACCAGTTTCCTCAACTCGGCCGCCCCCCGCCCCGTCAGGCTTCTTTTCGCCAGCAGAAGCTTCGCGCCTTCGAGCAACGACACGCCATTGGCTTGGGCCATCGCCCGAAGCTTCTGCTGCGCCCCGGTGCCGAGCCCGCGTTTGGGCGTGTTGACGATACGCTCGAAAGCGAGATCGTCGTCCGGGCTGACGGCAAGGCGGAAATAGGCCATCGCATCGCGAATTTCCATCCGCTCGTAAAAGCGTGGACCGCCGATCACGCGATAAGGCAGACCGATGGTCAGAAACCGATCCTCGAAAGCCCGCATCTGATGCGAGGCGCGCACGAGAATGGCCACGCGGCCAAGGCTCATCGGGGCCGTCCCGCGTATATCTTGCCGCAATGCTTCGATTTCCTCGCCGATCCAACGCGCCTCCTCCTCACCGTCCCAATGGCCGATCAAACGAATTTTCTCGCCACCTTTTCTGTCGGTCCAGAGCGTTTTGCCCAAACGGTCCTCGTTTGCGGAGATTACAGCCGAAGCAGCCGCCAGAATATGCGGGGTCGAGCGATAGTTCTGCTCCAACCGCACCACATGCGCGCCTGGGAAATCCTGCTCGAACCGCAGGATATTGCCCACTTCGGCCCCACGCCAGCCATAGATCGACTGGTCGTCATCGCCCACACAGCAGATATTGCGGCGCGTCTGCGCCAGCAACCTCAGCCACAGATACTGGGCGACGTTGGTGTCTTGATACTCATCGACGAGAATATGGCGAAACCGGTGCTGGTAACGCGCCAGCACATCCTCATGGGTCTGAAAGATGGTAACGCAGTGCAGCAGCAGATCGCCAAAGTCCACGGCGTTGAGCACCCTGAGCCGATCCTGATATGCGGCGTAAAGCTCGCCGCCCCTGCGATCGAAGGCGACGCTTTCGGTGGCGGGCAGGTTCTGGGGCGTCCAGGCGCGGTTCTTCCAGCTGTCGATCAGATGAGCCAACCGGCGGGCGGGCCATCGTTTCTCGTCAATATTCTCGGCAACGATCAGTTGCTTCAGCAAACGGACCTGGTCATCGGAATCGAGAATGGTGAAATTCGATTTCAATCCCGCCAGTTCGGCATGGCGGCGCAACAGCTTGACACAGACCGAATGAAAGGTGCCCAACCACGGCACGCCCTCGACCGCATGGCCCAGAAGAAGCTCAACCCGACTCTTCATTTCACGCGCGGCCTTGTTGGTGAAGGTCACCGCCAGGATCTCGTCGGGCCGCGCCCGGCCGATGTTCAATAGATGCGCGATGCGCGCGGTCAGGGCCCGGGTCTTGCCCGTGCCCGCGCCCGCCAGCATCAACACGGGTCCGTCCAGGGTTTCGACCGCCTTCCGCTGTGCGGGGTTCAGACCGTCGAGATAGGGAGCCGGACGCGCGGCCATGGCCCGCGCCGATAGACGAAAAGGGACCGCCGGGGGCGCATCATCTTCGGACAACCTGCTCATGGTTAAAGCGTAGGGTATTTGCTGCGTGAAAGAAAGTATGCGTTCGTTCAATGTTCCAATAAAACGGGCCTGAATATCCCATCGCCAGGCGCCGCGCGTCCACCGCTTCGAAAAGCCGACATATCGCGCAATCATGTGGGGCGCACCTCTTGCGGCGACATGCTTGCCCGTTACGTTGGCATCATCTGACAAGGAAAGATCCCCATGCGCGACGCGACCCCCCAGACCATCTATCTCAAAGACTACACGCCGTTCGGCTATCTGATCGACAGCGTTTCATTGAACTTCCATCTCGCCCCGGCGGCCACGCGGGTGACCAGTCGCATCGCTTTTCGACCGAACCCGAAGGCCACGGCCAAGCGATTTTTTCTGCATGGCGAAGAACTGAGCCTTTTACGGGCGAAAGTCGACGGCAGGGATGTCTCCCCGACCCTTGTCGAAGGCGGGTTGGAACTGGACGTGCCCGCGGCACCCTTCACCTGGGAGGCCGAGGTTGAAATCAGTCCGCAGACCAACACCGCGCTCGAAGGGCTTTACATGTCGAATGGAATGTATTGCACCCAATGCGAGGCCGAGGGATTTCGCAAGATCACCTATTATCCTGACCGGCCGGACGTGATGGCCGTCTTCGATGTGCGCATCGAAGGCAATATGCCCGTGCTGCTGTCGAACGGCAACTTGCGCGAACGGGGAGAAGGGTTCGCCAGCTGGCACGATCCATGGCCGAAACCCGCTTATCTGTTCGCCCTGGTCGCGGGCGATCTGGTCAATCATCCGGGAGCGTTCACCACCAGATCGGGTAAGAGGGTAGAGCTGAATATCTGGGTACGGCCCGGTCCCGACGAAACCAAATGCGCCTTCGGCATGGACGCGCTGCGGCGCTCCATGGCATGGGACGAGCGCGTTTACGGCCGGGAATACGACCTCGATATCTTCAATATCGTCGCCGTCGACGACTTCAACATGGGCGCGATGGAGAACAAGGGGCTGAACATCTTCAATTCGTCGACCGTGCTCTGCTCGCCCGAGACTTCGACGGACACGAATTTCGAGCGGATCGAAGCCGTCATCGCGCATGAATATTTCCACAACTGGACCGGCAACCGCATCACCTGCCGCGACTGGTTCCAACTGTGTCTGAAGGAAGGGCTGACCGTCTTTCGCGATCAGCAATTCACAGCCGATGAACGCTCTGCCGCCGTGGCCCGCATCCGCAATGTAATCGCCTTGCGCGGTCGCCAGTTCCGGGAGGACAGCGGTCCGCTCGCACATCCACCGCGCCCCGACAGTTTCGTCGAGATCAACAACTTCTACACCGCGACCGTTTACGAAAAAGGGGCCGAGGTGATCAGGATGCTCAGGGCGCTGGTGGGCGAGGAAGGGTATGCCAGGGCGCTGACCGTCTACTTCGACCGCCATGACGGACAGGCGTGCACGATCGAGGATTGGCTGAGGGCTTTCGAGGAGGCCACGGGCCGCGATCTGAGCCGGTTCAAGCGCTGGTACACCGACGCGGGCACGCCGCGGCTGAAGGTTGGCGAGACGTGGCGGGAAGGGATTTATACCCTGACCTTCACCCAGCAAACGCCCCCCACTCCGGGGCAGGACGACAAACCGCCCCGCGCCATCCCGATCGCGGTCGGTTTGCTGACCGCCGATGGTGAAGAGGCGGTGCCGACCACCGTTCTGGAAATGACGGAAAAAACGCAATCCTTCACGTTCAGCGGATTGAAAGACAAGCCGGTACCTTCAATCCTGCGCGGCTTCTCAGCCCCGGTGATCCTGCAAAGAGACACCGATACCGAGACATGCGCCTTTTTGTTTGCCCACGACACCGATCCGTTCAACAAGTGGGAGGCTGGGCGGCAACTCGCCAAAGAGGCATTGACCGCCTTGATAACCGAAGGCGCCCCCGCGCCCGAGGATTACATTGGCGCGCTTTCCCGCACGATACGCGACAGCGGCCTCGACCCCGCCTTTCGTGCGTTGACGCTGGCGCTGCCCGGGCAGGACGACATGGCCCAAACGCTCTTCGAGGCGGGCATCACGCCCGATCCGCTGGCGATCTGGCAAGCGACCGAAACACTGAAACGGAACATCGCCCAGCATATGAGCGATATCTGGCCACGGATATTCGCCGACATGGCCGTAAAAGGCCCCTACTCGCCCGACGCGGTCTCGGCCGGCAAACGATCGCTGACACTCGCCGCGCTGGACTATCTCAGCCGGATCGACGGAGGGGCCCGGGCGGCTTCGCTTTTCGCGACGGCGGACAACATGACCTTGCAACTGGGCGCGCTCTCCGTGCTTACGAGCATCGACAAGGGCGCAGATCAGCTTGCCGCTTTCCGCGATCAGTGGCGGACTGACCGGCTGGTGATCGACAAATGGTTCTCGTTGCAGGCTTCGCTGACACCGCCGCAAAAGGCCGCCGGTGTCGCGCGCGCGCTGACGGAGCACCCTGATTTCGAATTGACGAACCCCAATCGGTTTCGTTCGGTCATCGGGGCCCTGGCGATGAACCCGGCGGGTTTTCACGATCCTTCGGGCGCCTCCTATGATCTGGTGGCCGACTGGCTGATCAAGCTGGATCCGCTGAATCCGCAGACCACGGCGCGGATGACGACGGTGTTCGAGACCTGGCATCGCTACGATGCCGACCGCCGGAAACTGATGACCAACGCTCTCGAGCGGATCAAATCGGTACCCGGCCTCAGCCGCGCCACGACCGAGATGGTCACGCGCCTTCTGAATCGGGCATGAATCTTGCGCCGCCCTTGAGCGCGTCATCGCCTCATGCGGCCGCTATCGGATCCTTTCCCGCTTTGCGTGTCGCAACCGGCAGACGGTGGCGCGCTCATCACCCGCATTCTGCCCGCGCCTTTCCCACCCGAGCGTTCTCACCCCCTCCGGCCCAAGAAGGCAGCGACGGGGAACTGCAAGGAGACCTTCGATGACTCAACCCATTGATCTCTATTTCTGGCCGACGCCGAATGGCTGGAAGATTTCCATCGCGCTCGAGGAGATGGAACTGCCTTACGTGCTCCGCCTGATCGACATCACCGCGGGTGAGCAATTCGATCCCGGGTTTTCGGAAATCTCCCCGAACAATCGAATGCCGGCGATAACCGATCCCTCCGGCCCGGACGGAAAACCCATGTCCGTTTTCGAGTCCGGAGCCATCCTGCAATATCTCGCCCGTAAGACCGGACGGTTCGGCGGACGCAGCGAGCGGGAGCGCGCGACCGTCGAACAATGGCTGATGTGGCAAATGGGCGGCCTCGGTCCCATGGCGGGGCAGGCGCATCACTTCCTCAAATATGCTCCCGCGATGGATCCGCCGAACGACCTTCCCTATGCCAAAGACCGCTACCGGACAGAGGTTGCACGACTATATGGCGTGCTTGACCGACAACTGGGCAGGCACGAGTTCGTCGCGGGCGATTTTTTCTCGATCGCCGACATGGCGATCTGGCCCTGGGCCTCGCTATGGGATGGTCAGCGGCAAGATATCGGGAAGTTTCCGAACATGAAACGCTGGCTGGACGGTTGCGCAACCCGGCCCGGCGTCGCGGCCGGGCGGGCGCTGGCCGCTGAAAAACGCTTGGATCTTCGGCAGGACAAAGGGGCGCAGGAGATTCTGTTCAAACGCGAGACTTGACGATTTCCAGCCCCTGCGGGCCGGACATATGCCGGAAGGAACCGCATAAAGAAAGCGCGGCACAAGCTTTGCCCAGGCGGGTCGGGATCACGTCCATGCGCTC